>JAIXSW010000219.1 GCA_027484495.1 Gammaproteobacteria bacterium | reverse complement strand
GTTCACCGCGGGTGACCGGCAGCACCTGATGCAGGCTGGTGGACGGATACAAAATCAAGTCACCGGCCGGCAGTTTGACCTGATGTTCGCCGTAAGTGTCGATGACCTGCAGCTCGCCACCGTCGTATTCCTCCGGTTCCGACAAAAACAATGTTGACGATACGTCAGTGCGTAAACTTAACGTGCTGCCTGGTAAAATTCGCACGGCGCCATCGACATGCAGGCCGTAATGCTCGCCACCGCAGTAAGCGTTAAACAGCGGCGGTACAGTACGAAGCGGCAACGCGGCTGACAAAAACTGCGGGTGCTGATACAAGCGCTGCAAAATCAATGCGCCCAGCTCGCGTGCCAGTGGGCTGTCGACCGGTAACTGGCGGTTATGTTTGACTTGTGCCCCCTGCGGCCCCACTGTGGCGCGACCGTCGGTCCAGCTACTTTGTGCCAGCAAACGGCGAAACTCGGCCACTTCAGCTTTGGTCAGAACGGCGGGAATATGTAATAACATCAGATACCTCAATGGAAAAGGCAGTCTAGGGCGTGTTAACGTCTGGTGTTTGTTTTTGCAGCAGTTTGGCACCTTTTTATGCAAGGCAGTGCGAGCGCCGTGTAGTTATTCTACACAAACGAGCACTAACGCCGCAGAAAGAGCTGCCAAACGCTGCCCGAAGGGTTCGTTTGGCGGCGCTTTAGGCTTTGTCACTCGTTGCTCACATAGAATCACTATGCCACGCGCCTCGTTTCGCGCCTAAAACGCCGCCAATTCGAACAAAACCTAACCACCAAACGTCAACACGCCCTAAGGGCTGCCTATGTTCTATTTACCTTCGGTCGGATCAAAACGCAACATTCACGCCTAATTTGGCCGAACGTGGTGCGCCCTGATGATAGCGGCCGCCGCCGTTATTCAGCGATTGCACGTATTCTTCGTCCAGCAGGTTATACAGGTTGAACTGCACGGTCACGGACGGGTTCACCTCATAGGTCGCCATCGCATCCACGACCCAGTAATCCGGCACTTCCAACATTGAGCTCGTGGCCGCCACCAGGTTGGTGGTATTCGAACGGGCCACCGAATCCATGTAACGCGCCCCGCCGCCCAGTTTCAGTTTTTCCAGTGTGTAAGTCCCCCACACTGTAAAGGTAGTTTTTGGCGTCCACTGGATCACACCACCATCAGTCGGTGCGCCGCTATATAAAGCGCCGCGGGTGATTTTCGGGTTCATCAGCGCGATGCCGGCATTCAGTTCAAAGTTCTGTAATGGAGAGCCAACCAGCGCCAGTTCCAGACCGCGTACGGTTTTTTCGCCGACCGGCACATAAGTGTTCAGGTCATCGCGCACCAGTTCGTTTTTGTTGACCGTTTCAAACAAGGCTGCAGTGGCAAACAGGTTTTTGTCCAGTAACTGCCACTTGGTCCCCAGCTCCAAATTAGTACCCTTTTGCGGAGCCAGCATTGGGTTATTCTGATTGGTTGCCGCAGTGCTCAGCGAGAAGTTGGTGCCGCCTGGTGGCAATTGCGACGTAGCATACGACAGATAAACCGAGCCATCTTCGGTTGGTTTATAGGTGGTCCCCACTTTGTAGCTGAGCAAATTGTCTGATTTACGCGCCTCCGAACCGACCAGCGTTCCAACCGGGACGGTCTGTGGTGTAGCAGCTGCCTGTACAGTGATGAGGTTGGTATCGGTGTTGTAGTGTTCAGCACGCAGGCCGGCGCTGACTTGCCACTGCGCATTCAGATCAATGGTATCGAGCATATATAACGCGGCAGTACTGGTATTGCCGTCGGTTTTGGCGCCGGTGCGGACTGGTAATGCAAACACGTCTGCGGTCGATGGGTTATACAGATTGGCGTTGACCTGCGTCGTGCCGGTCGGCAGACCCAGCGTGTAGTTCAGCTGACTTTCAAAGCTGAATTCGATGCCAGAGGCAATGTTGTGCGTCAGACTGCCTTGTTGCAGCGTGGCATTCAGATTGGTCTGGTTAATCAACAGCTGGTTTTGCTGGTCTTTGCCTTGGCGGTTACGGTTGACTGTCCAGGTATTCAGGTCATTTTTCGTCGCGGCCGGCACTGTGATGCCATTGCCGGTATTGATGCCGGTCAGTACATAGTCCTGCGACGACACGCCATAACGACTGGTATTTTGCAGCTTCACGTTGTCGGCAAAATCGTGCTCAATGCGCAGCGTCAGCATATCGGCAACGACATGGTCAAAATCGTTTTTGCTGCCGTAAAAACTCTCCCGCTCTACTTTGCCAAAAGCCGGTGCGGTATTGTTCGGGAATGCGGTGGCAATCGCCTGACTGTAAAAGCCTTCCAGGCCAATGGTTGGTACGCCGCCGTCCGGGATATTGTCCTGCTGCACATGCAACAGATTCAGTGTGGTGCGGGTTTCGGTGTTCAAGCCAAACGCCAAAGATGTGGCAATTCCGGTGATGTTGTTTTCGACCACATCGCGACCTGGCACACCGCTGTCCTGGCGCAGTAAATTAACGCGGATCGCAGAATTTTCGATAGCAAGCGTCTGATTCACGTCAGCACTGACACGTTTGTGTGAGCCTGAACCTATAGTGGCGCTGCCAGTGATAAAACTATCCAGCGTCGCCGCTTTGCTGCTCATGTTGATGTAGCCGGAAGATGCACCACGGCCGTTATCCACACCCGCCGGGCCTTTAGCGATTTCCACTTGTTCAGTGTTAAAAGTATCGCGGCTGATAGTGCCCAAATCGCGGATACCGTCGACGTAAATGCTGCTTTGTGTATCAAAACCACGCATAAAAATCGAATCACCGGTCGCGGTGTTGCCATTCTCACCCATCAGCATGGTAATGCCCGGCGTGTTGCGCAGGGTTTCTGACAAAGTGTTGGCTTGCTGTTGCTGGAACAGTTCTTTTTTCAGCACCACAATGGTCTGAGGTGTGTCTACCAAAGGCTTGACCTGTTTGGCAGAGCTGGCTTTTTCGGCAATCAGTTCAGTTGAAATCGCGCTGCCTTTGACTTCAACTTCGGCCAGCTTGCCAGTGTCCTGCGCGTAGGCAGCCGGCATTGCCAGCATCAGCGCCGAGGCCAGAGCGGCCGGGAAAGGTTGGTTATGTTTTTTCGAGTGAATAAACGACATCGTCAGGTCCCTATAAATGCAGCCGGTACGGCTTCTGTAGTTTTCGGGCGACATGTTATCGAGATCTATTCTCATTTGCAAATAGGAATTACTCCCATTCGTGTTTTGTTGTTTTTCGGCTTGCGCTGATGCCGGGTTTAGTGCAGAAGTCGTCTGGTCGGTGATAAGCGAAAAGCTGCTTTGTCGAGGCAAAGCCAACACCGCCACCACTGCGTTCGCCCGTTCGCGCCTCCCGCGCTCACTCTTGATCGCTCACTCCGTGGCTGCCGCTGCTGGCTTTGTTGGAGTTTGGGAAAGGCTGCTTTGAGCGAGTTGTAGAGCTAAAAACCCGGTCTTTTTTTGTAAAAATGAAATGTCCGCTTTGCGGCTGTTGGAGGGTATTGCTGGGATCGGCTATTCGCGCTTGAAAAACGTACACCTATAGCTCGGTGCAAACTATGGGGTCCACAGATTGGATTAGCTAAATTTTAAATATTTTGGGTGCCATAGATTATTCTTCTCGCTTGATAAGCACAAATTAACAATACAAACAAATTAACCCAGGGTGCTACAGTGTTAAATCCATCCACAGTGAAACCATATACCATGAATAAAACAGACATAGTCACGCAGACAAGATAAGATTTAACGCTATAGAATGAAAGTAAACACAATGTGACGTATGCAATGACGTAAGGCCACCTTGTAATGTAGGTAATGGCTTTCATGCCATCGATATAGCATTGATTAATATCCGATAATTCAACTATTTTAGCGCATTCAGCCTGAATGTATCCAATGTCTATACCTATGGCACTATATATACTTCCCCCATGCGAGGTAGACATTAACAGCGACACCATTTCAGACGCAATCATAAAAAAAGCACATATGAAAGACGTTGTCTTCATTTATGCAACTCCTGCCTGGCAGATTGGTTGTGCAAATCATTTCAATCTTGGCCCAGTTAAAATTCGCGTTAGCAATAGCAAGGCATCGGAAACTAAGTAAGGACACCCACCC
>JAIXSW010000160.1 GCA_027484495.1 Gammaproteobacteria bacterium | reverse complement strand
CCATCATATGGGCGTTTCCGCCGATTTCAAGACTGATACGGTATGTCGGCAGAAATCGGCTATCAACTGCCGTTAAAATTTTGCAGAAATGTCTGCGCCAGCGCGGCACACTGCGCATCCGTTGGACCTTGTGGCGCATACGGCAGGGTTGCCAGACATGGCAACTGCAACCGGCTTTGCAGATCTTGCAGCGTTTCGGCCAAATAATGCATCTCAGGATCCAGCACATTGGCGATGTAACCAAGCAACGGCACGCCGGCACGGCGTAACTCACGGACCGTCAGCAGACTGTGATTTAAACAGCCGAGTTTTACGCCAACCACCAGCAGCACCGGCCATTGCTGGGCTATCACCCAATCCGCCAGATATTGCTGTGCGTTTAATGGCAATAACCAACCACCAGCCCCTTCCACCAGGGTCAACTCACAGGCTGGCTCAGGCTTTGTTGCGACAAGCACTGCATCGAGCTGTGCCAGCGATAAAGAGTCGCCTTGTGCCTGAGCAGCCAGATGGGGCGCGGTAGGCAAGGTAAAACAGATTGGATTGACTGCGTGCACAGTCTGGCCGGTGACCGCCGCCAGCGCTTTTGCATCTGTGTTATGCCCGGCGGCATCCACACCACTGGCGATCGGTTTGAGCGCAGCGCAGCGTACACCGTTTGCGACCAAACCACGTAACAGTGCAGCGCTACAATAGGTTTTACCGGCATCTGTGTCGGTACCGGTGACGAAAAAATGTGTTGCCATCAGTTCGGTTCCCCCGGCATCTGACCAAAGATAAACAACACCTGATAACTCAGCGGCAAACCTTGGGTGGTCAGATTGCGCTGATACGCATCGGCAAAACGTTGCCAATAAGCGCGTCCGGCGAGGCCTGGGATCGCTGCCGGTTTAAGACCAGTGTAATTCGCGCCAATCAGCTTAAATTCGCGGGCCAGGGTAAACACATCAGGGAAAAACAATTGAAAGGTCTTTTGCTGCGCGTGACATGGCAAACCTTGTTTGCGTGCACTCTGCAGATAATCCCCCACCGGACTGAATTGCAGCGTCGGCGGTACTTGCCCGCTTAAACGCCAGGCCTGCTGAAATTCAAACATCGACTCTTCGACCAGGGTCGTCAGCACAAAACGCCCACCAGGCTTCAGCACCCGCGCGATTTCGCCAAACACCGCCGCCGGATCAGCGCACCACTGCAGCATCAACGAGCTGAATACCGTGTCAACACTGTGATCAGGCAGTGGAATTGCCGCTGCATCGGCCTGGATAAATTCATTGGCAATACCATGACGCTCAGCCTGTTGCAGCATTGCGGCACTTAAATCCAGCGCAACCAGATGGTCACAGTGGCTGCTCAGATTGTGGTGAAACCAACCCGGACCGCAGCCCAAATCTAACAAGGTCCCGTGCTGCTGCGTCGCCAAAAACCGCAGGGCATCAAAGGCCACTTCGCGTTGCAGCCGCGCACCTTGTTCGTAGCTTTTTGCCGCTTTACTGAAATGGGCATTAATTTGGTCCGCTTGCAGCAGATTATTCACGACAATTCTCCGGTATGGTGGTCGTTCGGTGTTGTGCAGTGGCGGGCTGCGTTTGTACCAGCGCCTGCACTAACTGACGGATCTGTAATTCGCTATGACTGGCGCTGAGACTGATACGCAACCGTGCCTGTGGCACGGTCGGCGGTCGGATCGCATGCAGCCAGATGCCGGCTTGTTTCAGCGCAGCACTCCAGCCCATTGCACTGGCATTGTCTGTACACAACACCGGCTGAATCGCGGTGGTCGAAGCACTGATGCCAAGCCCGGCCTGCCGGGCCAGCTGGCGAAACAGACCTATGTTGTCAGCCAGCTGGTCGCGACGCCACTGTTCGGTGCGACACAGCAGAACGCTGGTTTGCATGGCGCGGCATAATGCCGGCGACAAGGCAGTGCTGTAGATATAGTGCCGCGATTGCTGGCGGATAAAATCAATCACATCGCGGCTGCCTGCCAGAAAGCCGCCTTGTCCAGCCAGCGCTTTGCCAAAATTTGCCATAAGACACTGCAAAGCTGAGACCTGCACGCCATGCGCAGCCCAGCTGCCACGGCCCTCAGGGCCAAGCACACCAATACCATGCGCATCATCCAGTAACAGCGGCCGGTCCGGTGTTAACAGCGCCAGCAATGCCGCACAGTCGGTAACATCGCCGTCCATGCTGAACACCCCTTCGGTGGCAACCACGACGGACTGATTGCTTGCCGCAGATCGCTGCAGCAAAGCCGCCAGCGCGGTCAGATCCTGATGCGGATAGCGTTTAAACACCCGCTGACCACTGGTCAGCAGATCCTGCATGGAGGCGTGACAATATTTATCCAGCAGCAACAGATCATCCGGGCCCTGCAGCGCGCTGAGCATCGCCTGATTGGCTGCAAAACCGGAGCTGAATAACAACACGTCTTCAACGCCCAGCCAATCGCACAGCGCGGCACTGAGTTCGGCATGCGCAGGCTGATAACCGGTAATCAGTGGTGAGCCGGTGCTGGCCAGGCCATCAGTGCGCGCGGCGTCAGCAAGCGCTTGCCTGAGCGGCGCCGCTTCGGCAAGACCCAAATAATCATTACCGGAAAAATTGACAAAAAGCTCGCCGTGACAGCGCAGCAAACCGCCCGGCAAAGTCTGTACCTGCTGTTCCTGCCGATACAGACCTTGCTCGCGGCGTGCAGCCAGCCAGCGCTGGATCTCAGCAGTTTGCATAAATGTCAGACAGCGGCATGAAATAACGCCGGTTCCAGCTGGTCCTGGATCGCCTGCGCCATTGCGGCTTCATGCGCTTCGTCCGACACATCGCCGCGCTGCTCTGGTTTTAAACCAAGCTTGGCAAACAACTGCATATCGGCGTTCGCTTCCGGGTTTTCAGTAGTCAGCAATTTGTCGCCGTAGAAAATCGAGTTGGCACCCGCCATAAAACACAGCGCCTGCATTTGTTCATTCATTCTGGAGCGGCCAGCGGATAACCGGACATGACTTTTTGGCAACATGATCCGCGCCACAGCGATGGTACGGATAAATTCAAAACCATCTAAATCATCGACGTTTTCCAGCGGCGTACCGGCCACTTTCACCAGCATATTGATTGGCACCGATTCCGGATGTTCCGGCAGATTGGCGATTTGGCGCAATAGCGCCGAGCGGTCATTAGCACTCTCACCCATACCGACAATACCACCACAGCACACTTTCATCCCGGCATCGCGCACGTGTGACAGCGTATCTAAACGGTCCTGATAAGTGCGGGTCGTGATAATTTCGCCATAAAATTCCGGTGAAGTATCCAGATTGTGGTTGTAATAATCTAACCCGGCTCCGGCCAGTTCCTGCGCCTGATCCGCCGTTAGTTTACCCAGCGTCATACAGGTTTCCAGACCCATGCCCTTGACGCCCTGGATCATTTCCATGATGTAAGGCATGTCGCGTTGTTTTGGATTGCTCCAGGCCGCGCCCATACAAAACCGGCTGGCACCCTGATCTTTCGCCGCTTTGGCCTGCGTCAGTACTTTTTCTACTTCCAGCAGCCGCTCGCGCTCCAGACCCGTGTTGTAATGACCGCTTTGCGGGCAATATTTGCAATCTTCAGCGCAGGCGCCGGTTTTAATCGACAGCAGCGTGCTGACCTGCACTTCGTTGGCGGTAAAATTGGCGCGATGCACCAATTGGGCGCGAAACATTAAATCGTTAAAAGGTAAGGCGAATAACGCGTTAACTTCGGCCAAAGTCCAGTCGTGGCGGACCTGTGACAGGCTTGGATCGGTGAAAAGCGAATGCATAAAAGTCCCTGTATTTCATTTGTCTTTGACTGGGTTTGTCGCTAGTCTAACCGCGCACTTTGCCTTGTCAACGCATACCAGTTCCTCAGGTTTACCAGTGGTTATTTTATGAGCATAGATCTGCAGTTTGACCGCCAGCATTTGTGGCATCCTTATACGTCCATGGCCTCGCCTTTGCCGGTCTATCCGGTGCGCAGCGCTGAAGGCTGTACGCTTACCCTCGACGATGGCCGTACTCTGATCGATGGCACGTCGAGCTGGTGGGCAGCTATTCATGGTTACAATCATCCGAAACTCAACGCCGCGGTGACTCAGCAGCTGCAGCAGATGAGCCATGTGATGTTTGGCGGGATCACCCATGCACCGGCCGTTGAACTTGGCAAACTGCTGCTCGAGTTGGTGCCGGCGAACCTGCAGCATATTTTTTATGCCGACAGTGGTTCTATTGCTGTAGAAGTGGCACTAAAAATGGCGCTGCAATATCAGCTTGCCATTGGTAACCCGCAGAAAAGCCGTGTACTGAGTCTGCGCAAGGCCTATCACGGTGATACGTTTGCGACTATGGCGCTGTGCGATCCAGTCGATGGCATGCACGCGATGTTTCAGGCGCAACTGACCTCACATCTGTTTGCCCCAGCGCCGACACGGGCCTTTGACGAGGAATGGCAAAACTCGGATGGCGATGCGCTGCGCGAGATGTTCGCGCAACATCATCAGCAGCTGGCAGCCTTTGTCATCGAGCCTGTTCTACAAGGCGCGGGTGGCATGCGACTTTATCATCCACAGTATTTACGCCTGGCGCGGCAGCTGTGTGATCAGTATCAGGTGTTGTTGATTTGCGATGAGATTGCCACCGGTTTTGGCCGGACCGGCAAGCTATTCGCCGTCGACCATGCCGGGATCCAACCTGACATTTTGTGTCTTGGCAAAGCGCTGAGTGGTGGCTATATCACACTGGCGGCCACTTTGTGTAGTGCAACTGTTGCCAACGGCATCAGCAGCGGCGCTGTCGGCGCTTTGATGCATGGTCCGACTTATATGGCAAATCCACTGGCCTGTGCTGTCGCCTGCGCCAGTCTGAAGATTATTCAGACCAAAGCCTGGCAAACCCAGGTTGCACAAATTGAACAACAGTTACAGCAGTTAAAACTGCTGGCGCAGTATCCCGCAGTGGAAGCAGTCCGGGTGTTAGGTGCAGTCGGCATTGTCGAGATGAAGGGCAATATTGATGTGGCTAAAGCGCAGGCATTAATGGTGGCACAAGGTGTTTGGATCCGCCCCTTTGGCAAGCTGTTTTATCTGATGCCGCCTTACACCATTCAAGCGGCTGAACTTGACCAGCTGATAGCTGCCTTGCAGTTTATTGTGCAGCAGGATGTGCTACATCAGACTCAGGCGCTGCCGGGAGCCTGAGACTAAATCTGGTAAAAGAAGCTTAAGGCAGCCAAAGCGATCAGTAACAAAGCGACCGAGTTGTATTGCTGACGATCGGTCGCCCGACGCAGGCGAAACTGATTCAGCACGATACTGAACAGACTAACCAGGCAACACCACCAGAGCAGATAAATCAACTGGCTGGTCAGGGTCGGCTCCCAGTAATCGCGGATCTGAATTCCCCAATAACGCACCAAACCGGAATTCATTTCCGGTTTCGCCATATGACTCAGGCCTAACGCCACAATCAGAATGACCCAGCCTACGACTGACAACCAATGAAAACTCAGCACGACCCAATCCGGGCCTTTACGACGATTTTTACGCGGTCTGCTGCTAACAGGTTCATCCACGGCGCGGTTCCTTCGGTTTGTGACAAGTTTTGCTTGTGCTTAAGCGCTGCCTGCGTATCATTACACCTCCTGAATTAAAATCAAACTTTTCTGAAGCGCAAGTTGGAGCCTGATGCATGACGCATGCAGTGATTAAAGACGTACTTGCCGGCCAGTATGCTGCCGGTGCCACTATTACCGTCAAAGGTTGGATCCGTACCCGTCGCGATTCCAAAGCCGGTATTTCTTTCCTCGCCGTACACGACGGCAGCTGTTTTGATGCACTGCAAGCCGTCGCTCCGGCTGAACTGAATAATTATGAAACCGAGATCAAACGCCTGACGACTGCGTGTTCGGTAATTGTTACAGGCACAGTGGTGAAATCTGAAGGTCAGGGCCAGTCCTATGAAATTCAGGCGAGCTTGGTTGAAGTGCTGGGCTGGGTGGAAAACCCGGATACCTACCCAATGGCACCAAAGCGCCATAGCATGGAATATCTGCGCGAACAGGCACATTTACGTGCCCGCACCAACATGGTCGGTGCCATTACCCGCGTGCGGCATTGTCTGGCGCAAGCTATTCACCGTTTCTTCCACGAGCGTGGTTTTTACTGGATCAGCACACCGATCATTACCGGTGCTGATGCCGAAGGCGCCGGCGAAATGTTCCGCGTCAGTACGCTGGATTTAGAAAATCTGCCGCGGGATGACAAAGGCCACATCGACTACAAACAAGATTTTTTCGGCAAAGAGACCTTCCTGACTGTTTCGGGCCAGCTCAACGTCGAAACCTATGCTTGTGCCCTGTCCAATGTGTACACCTTTGGCCCGACTTTCCGTGCGGAAAACTCCAATACTACGCGTCACCTTGCCGAGTTCTGGATGATTGAGCCGGAAGTGGCTTTCGCAGAATTAAAAGACGTGGCGCAGCTGGCAGAAGACATGCTGAAGTACGTATTTAAAGCCGTGCTGGCCGAGCGTGCCGACGATATGGCGTTTTTTGCTGAGCGTGTCGACGACAAAGCGATCAGCCGCCTGCAGCAAATTGTTGAATCCAGCTTTGTCCGGATGGATTACACCGACGCTATTACTATCCTGCAAAACTGCGGCAAAAAGTTTGACTACGCGGTGGAATGGGGTGTGGACTTACAGTCTGAACACGAGCGTTATCTGGCCGAAGTCCATGTCGGCGCGCCGGTGATCCTGCAGAACTATCCAAAAGACATCAAAGCATTTTATATGCGGATGAACGAAGACGGTAAAACCGTGGCCGCGATGGATATTCTGGCGCCTGGGATCGGTGAAATCATCGGTGGCAGCCAGCGTGAAGAGCGTCTGGAACAACTGGATGCACGGATGGATGCGATGGGTCTGAATAAAGAAGATTACAGCTGGTACCGTGATCTGCGCCGTTATGGCACAGTGCCACACGCTGGCTTTGGTCTGGGCTTCGAACGTCTGGTGTCTTATGTGACTGGTGTCGGTAACGTGCGTGATGTGATTGCATTCCCGCGTACACCTGGCAATGCCGACTTCTAATCTGCCAGAGTAAAAAAAACCGCCCTTTCGGCGGTTTTTTTTCGGCTGTAAAACAGCTTAGTTACTGATAATCGCTGAAGAACTCATTCACTTCTAACTGCGGGCGCTGTGGCGTTTCGGTAGCACAGGTGCCCAGATACAGATAGCCAACAATTTCATCGTCCTCTGCCAAACCCATCGTTTGGCGCACAAATTCATATTGGGTATAGGCGCCAGTGCGCCAAATGCCACCGAAGCCCTGCGCGAATGCGGCCTGCTGCATGGCCATCACAGCACATGCGGCTGATTGAACCTGTTCGGATACCGGTACTTTATGGTGTTCGCGACATCTGGCAATACAAGCAATCACCATCGGTGCACGCAGTGGCAGTTGTCGTGCCCGCTCCAACAAATCATTGGCGATGGTCGGGTCATCTTCCAGCGCGGCCTCGGCGAAAATATCGCCAAGTTTAGTCAGCGCTGATTTACCGCTAAACACGATAAACCGCCAGGGACGCAGGCCGCCGTGATCAGGCACCCGCAGTGCGGCTTGTTTGATCAGCTGCAAGGCTTCGCCTGCCGGTGCAGGTTCAGTTAAGCGGGAGGAGGAATAGCGGGTCGTGAGTAATGTCATTGCGTCCATAAAGAAGCCCTTGAGAAAGACCCGCTAAGGCTAGCAAACTTCATTAAGAAACGACAACCGAAATTGCCTCTTCCACTGCCGATTGCGGCTATTTCAGACAAATATTGTTTATATTCAACCGATTGCAGTCAATTTATTCTGCATTTGCCAGCGTTTGACGATACAACGCCTGATACGCGATAGCAGCCTGTTGCCAGTCAAACACCTGCGCCATGCCGCGTTGCTGCACACTGCGGTAACGGCGCTTGTTGCGATACAATGCAGACGCTACCGACATTGCTTCGACCAGCGCTGCCACAGTCGGCT
>JAIXSW010000018.1 GCA_027484495.1 Gammaproteobacteria bacterium | reverse complement strand
GTGGCTTTTTTGGAAAGTCAAAGGTATTTGTGCGCTGTTTTTTTAAACTCGTTGTAGTAGGGGGGATCGTCTTTCAGAAAGTGGCAGCGTGAACGGTTGGGTTTGGGAGGAGAGAGTCAGACTGTTTCAGGCCAAGCAGCCTTGCTGAAAGTGTTTAGGCTTTATAAGGCTCTCATGGCCACACCGTTTGGAGCTTCAGCTTCTTTTTTTGATGAGAAATGGATTTCGGGCATATTGTCGTTTCAAAGTCCAACTGGTTCCTATTCTATGTATGAAACAGAATTAAACCTGCTGTTGTCTCGCAGTTCCGACATGTATGCATTTATGGCATCGCATGTAGAACAGTTGCATCAAGCAGGTCCGGTGCGTGGTCTTAAATTCCATGCAGCTTTCCAGTCTGGTTTGCTTTCATTTGAGCATGGTTATTCGTTACTTAAACTGGTGGAGCAGGGCGCTGTATCCTCCGGCTTTGCGTTGATGCGGCCTCAATTTGAATGTCTGATCCGTGGCTTCTTGCTATTGTATGCAGATACTGAGGTGTGGCTGGAAAAAATTGCTGCTTTGGGTACCGTCGGCTTGGATGAAATGAAGAAGTATGAACCACCCATGTTAGCTGACATGTTTAAAGCGCTTGAATGCTCAGCTGTTCCGCCGGATATTCTTGCGCAGCTGAAATCTTTCAGGGAGGTTAATAACATCGCTCTGAACAGTTTTACCCATGGCGGTTTGATGGCGCTGGTAGGCAATGGTGCCGGTTATAAACCTCAGTCCCTATATAATGCGTTGCGTAACTGTAACGCGGTTGCGGCGATCAACATGCAAATGCTTTCCATTCTGACTGGTGTTAAAGATGCGATGACTCCCGTCCGCACCATACATCAGCAGTTTACTGATTGCCTGCCGATCATCCATTCATAGCTCTATAAAACCGCCGCAAGCTGTGGTTTTAGGATCGAAATGCCTGCCTGATTGCTACTGGGTCATTCGCAGATGCTTTTTCGAGCATGCATTCTGGCCAGGTATAAAGCTCTCCCAAACACGATCGGGCGGAAATTTACGAGCATAAACATACTTACTAACAGTCATACTAGTGCTCGTATATTTCCGCCCGATCGCATTTGAAAGACCTTTACACCTGTCCAGCATCCCTGCCCGGAAAAAGACTTCACTCGAGCCATTTCAAGATCGAGAGCAATCGTCTAAAATTTAAAAATGCAATGTGACACATTTTACAAGACATAATCCTAAAGTCCTTCAGTTTCTATCTGTATTAATTCCCTTAATAGCCATCTGGTGACATTAATTGACTTGATCTATTCCTGTTTAAGTAATTGTATTTAATTAATATTTGTCTACAATCAATAATTTGCACTGAATTATATTCGAACCTGAGTTCCTCTCTCCGGAGGCAGAGGTCTCAGGTTCGAATCCTGATGGGTGCGCCATAAACGTCAAAACCGCCATTTCGGCGGTTTTTGCGTTTATAGCACCCGGTCGGATGAGAACCTGTCGTTCGACACCGGTTTGCCTGGAGCAAACCGGAACGGCGCAGCCGGCCCATCAGGGCGAGTATCAGGATGATACGAGTAAAACGGCAGGATAGCCGTTTGGCACGTCGCGATGCGACGCCCGCAGGGTGAGCGCCATGGATGGCGCGAATGAATCCTGATGCGATGCTGTCACAATATTGGACAAAACCGCCATTTCGGCGGTTTTTTCGTTTCCCGACTGCGCAGCCCATTAGTTTGACAAAGCCTTGCCAGTTAGTGTTATCTGCCAGTTGCCGGGCCTGTTCAACAACAGTGTCAGCTTGCTTGGTTAACAAACGGCGCAATTCGCGCCACACGGTAATAGAGACATTACCAATTTGCTGAAATTGCCGGATGCCCCAGCAGCTGGCCCATGCTCCTACCCGTTTGTCAGCAATCAGCACATCGCCACTTCAATATCTTCACCCAAGCCAACGTCATCAATGTTTTTGCTGATGTCCTTGGCGATATAACCAGTGGCCGAACCTTTGTCCGGGACAAGATCAACAAACTTTACCTGGTTTTGCTCTGCCCCCGGTTCGCTGCCGTTTTCTGCCATAGCGTCTTGCACTATGGTTGCTCTGTTCTAACTGATTGGGTTTGAGAAACAGCAGTAAATGCCCGTGTCGTGTACCTGATTGAATCTTAAATAATGTTTTATGCAACAGGCTCTGAGCGCAGAACGGTTTTTGAATCAGCACACTGAATTATTTTTCACTCACTGAGCGGCTGCATGGCGACCCGCCAAATTTGCCAAGTAGAAATGGCTGGACTAGGTTTTAGCGACGGATTCTCTATAAGCGGCACAGCATGGACTCAGAATCGCTTCCCACCAATCTTTGTTTGCATTTTCCTGACCTCAGCCTGACCCGGCAACTCGAGCACTATGCCAATTTGATGAGCGGTCTGTTTGAGCACGCTTTTGTGCTGTTTATCGTGCGTAGCGACAGCAATCAATATTATCTGGCGAGTGATGAGAACCGGCCGAAGTGGGTCGCGTGGGTGTTTACTCAGGCAGCGGTGGCGAGCCCAAATGGCCTGCAGGAATTGCGCTTTTTTTTACCGGGATACCATTGTTGCTTTCAGACGATCAGGGCAAGTGAAAGCGACGTCAACTTCAGTGTGCTGATGGTCCGTAATACTCGCGTGGCTCTGACGGAGCTGCAAGAGCAGGCACTGGATATGTTGGCGCATGCCGCGTTGAAAATAGTCTCAATGGATCAGATCCGGCAGTTGCAGCGCACTCCGCATCTGAAAAGCCAATGGCCATTTCATCAGACTGAACATTTGTCTGGTCAGGCTATTGTGCAATGGCAAGATGGCCGGATCGACCTGGTGGGAACCACGGATGTTTTTAGCAGTTGCCGGGCAGAGTTTTTCGAAGATGACAATATTCAGTGCTGGCTGAGCCAGCAACTGGCAGGCTTAGCACTACAAGAGCTGGCCGTCGTCCGGCTGTTTCATGTGACGAACATTTGTGAGCTGCGGCTGTGGCGTATATCAGCAGATCAATGGGTACTGACATTGACCGATTTCACGGCCGAGCGTCAGGTACGTCATCTGCAGCAGCAAGACAGGTTGTTACACGGGCTGTTTGACAGCGATCTGGCCGGGATGATTGGCCTGAATGAACACTCAGAACTGGTATTTGCCAACAGCACTGCGCGCGAGTTGTTGTGGTTGCCCGCGCAGGTCCATCCCGCTGAAAAGTTTAACTTACATCATATAGCGTTTCACCAATCTACCGACCACGACACTTTTGTCCGGGTCGATCCGTCAGGGTTTCTGCAAGCGCTGACACAACATCAGCTGGTATGGTTTCGGCTGGATTTTCCGGATGGCTCGCAAAAGGTGATCGATTGCCGCGGGCGGTTGCAGCAAACCATTGATAACCCAGAGGTCGTTGCTTTTTGCATGTTGCTTGATGTGTCAGAGCAATTTCAGTTGCAACAAGTGCTGTCTGAAATGCGCCAGCATATGGAGAACTTACTGAATTTCAGTCCGGTTGTGCTTTATCAGGCCATGGACGATCTGCGAAGAGGTTTTCTCTACGTCAGTCCGAATGTGGCAGATATTTTGGGTTGTACTGTTGAGCAAATTTTGTCAGACCCGATGTTTTTCTTCCACCAGGTGCACCCGCAGGACCAAGTCTTATTCACGCAGGAGTGGCCTGAAAACTCTCTGGAATATCGATTCTGGTCGCACGCGCAGCAAAGCTATTTATGGCTCAAGGATATCCGCAGAACCCAGTCAGATGATGCAAACAGTTCATATGGGGCCATTACCAATATTTCTGCGCGTAAAATAGCCGAACTCGAGCAGGAACGGCTCTCCCGGGCTTTAGCCCGTCAGCAAAAACATCTGAGTGAAACACTGCAGGCGATGACCGACGGTGTTGTCACTATCAATGCGCAGGGCGAAATCCTCAGCTTTAATACCGCGGTGTGTCAGTTGTTTGGCTATACGCCTGAGCAGTTATTGGGTGCGCATGTGGAAATTTTGATGCCGGAGGCCGATTCTCGTCAGCATCAGCATTTCGTGAACCGTTATTTACAGACCGGACAAAAACATATTCTGGGCAAAGGCCGGCGCATACTCGCCCGCCATCAGTCCGGGCGGGAATTTCCGATCCGCATATCCATCGCAGAATTACCGATGGACGACTTGCAGCAACGCTTTTTTGTCGGCAGCTTGCATGATTTGACCCTGGCCGAGCAGCAGCAAGATCAGCTGGTGCAGGCGAGTAAACTGAGTGCGATTGGTACCCTGACCAGCGGGATCGCCCATGATTTCAATAATATTCTGGGAATTGTGCGCGGATACGCTGAATTGCTCAGTATGCAGTCAGATGAAAAAGTGGTGAAGACTGCCCATAACCTGATCAAGGCGGCAGACCGGGGCAGTGCGCTGACCAAAAGCTTGTTGGATTTTTCTTCGAATCGCAGCCGGCAAACCCAATCCACTGAACTTGGACAACTGTTGCAAGAGTTAACACCGATGCTGAAAGAGGCCTGTGGCCCAAGCAGTGGCGTGAAGCTGGTCTTGCAGCCGACCGCAGAGCCGCTGTGGGTCACTATTGAAAAAGGTGGTCTTGAAGATGTGCTGCTGAATATGGTGATCAATGCGGTCCATGCGACTGCCCCTGCCGGTGTGATTACCGTTGGTTTTTGCCAGAAAGAAGTCCTTGATTCCTTGCATTTTGTCGAACCGGTGCCGGCAGGTCGTTACGCCTGCCTGACGATTAGCGATACAGGTAAGGGGATGTCTGAACAAGTTCAGCATAAAATTTTTGAACCGTTTTTTTCGACCAAAGGTGCGCAAGGCACCGGGCTGGGACTGGCTCAGGTGTTTGGCTTTATCAGGCGCAGCCAGGGCGGTATTACGGTCGAATCCACCGAAGGGGTAGGGACCCGGTTTGAACTCTATTTGCCGGTTGCCACACAAATCAGCCTCCCTGTGACGGCGGCTCCGACTGAGACGTTTCGGCCTGTGGTGGCAGACAAGTCACACACAGCGGCAGCGGCGCAAATCCTGTTGGTCGACGATGATGCGGAGCTGCTCGATGTACACGCCACCATTTTAGAGGCCGCCGGGTTCAGCGTTTGCAGCTGTAACAGTGCCAAGGCAGCGTTGCAGCAGCTGGAACAACAGCGATTTGCGCTGTTGATTAGCGACATTGTGATGCCGGAGATGAATGGCTTTGAGTTATGCCGGGCTGCTGAGCTGAAGCAGCCTGATTTAGCCATGCTGCTGGTCAGCGCTTTTGCCGATGAAAACCTGATTGACGATGAAGCAAACCGAATTCGCTACCAGCAACGCCTGGAGAAACCAGTGCGGGCCTCGTTGTTAATCAAACGGGTCAAGGAATTATTGTCGGCTGTTTCTTAGGATACGGAGAGCCACAGAATGTCGCATATTGTCTGCATGATCGACGACGATCACGATTATTTACTGATGTGTTCGCAGTTTTTGTCCTCTGCCGACATTGCTGTGCAGGGGTTTACTTGCCTGCATGATGCTGCCGACGCCGTCTGTCATGCCAGAGTGGTGATATTAGATCTGGATATGCCGCAGATCGATGGTGTTGAGACTCTGCGGTGGCTAAGCCGGCAAGCTTTTTCAGGCCATCTGGTGATTGTCAGTGGGCATGACATCTCTATTGTGCATGCCGCCCGCGAACTGGCCAAAGCACAGGGCTTGCAGGTGGCGGACGCGCTGACCAAGCCACTGGATATGCAGGCATTTACCAGAAAAATTCAGCAGCTGTTGCAAGTACAACTGCAACCACAGACCGTGGCCGGCAATCAACCTGCTATCACTGCGGCTGATCTGGTGGCGGCTTTGCAGCGCAATGAACTCAGTTTGTGTTATCAGCCAAAGTATCAGCTGACAGACAACAAACTGGTTGGGTTTGAAGCATTGGCCCGCTGGAAATCACCGCAATTTGGTCAGGTACCACCGGC
>JAIXSW010000403.1 GCA_027484495.1 Gammaproteobacteria bacterium | reverse complement strand
TTTCAGACCACCCCTTATTTCGAACAGCCGTTTTATGTCGGATTTAGTATTGGTGGCTTTGAATTGGGACTGGTGCCGGACGGACAACCAAGTCGTGATGGCCAGGTTGTGTATTGGGGGACCAACGATATTGAGTCTGAAGTGGAGCGGGTCCGGACACTAGGTGCACACATTGTCGCGCCTGTGACTGACGTTGGGGATGGCATCCGGGTGGCGAGTCTGGCTGACCCATTTGGCAATGTGCTCGGTTTTATCGAAAACCCGCTGTTTGATACAGCGCAAGTTCGTTAACTCACTGAGTTCAACATGGTGAAAACGACAAAGCCACCGGCAGGTGGCTTTGTTATTTTATCGGCCAAAGGTCTGTGATCAGAGACCTTCGAGATCTTTCAGACTTAATTCGTCATAAATCTGTTTACACCACTGTTTGATCCGGGTGTCACTGAGCTCAGGCTGGCGATCTTCGTCAATACCTAAACCGACAAAATGGTCGTTATCAACCAGCGCTTTAGATGCGACAAAGTTGTAACCTTTGGTAGGCCAATGACCAACGATAATGGCGCCTTTTGGTTCAATAATGTCGCGCAATGTACCCATTGCATCGAGGAAGTACTCGGCATAGTCTTCCTGATCGCCACAACCAAAAATTGCCACCAGCTTGTTGTTGAAGTCGATGTTTTCCAGCTCAGGGAAAAAATCATCCCAGTCACACTGCGCTTCGCCGTAGTACCAGGTCGGGATGCCAAACATCAGCAAATCATAAGCGGCGATGTCTTCTTTTGAACTCTTGGCAATGTCATGCACTTCGAGCAGATTTTTACCCAGTTCTTTTTGGATTTGTTTTGCAACATGCTCGGTGTTACCGGTGTCGCTGCCAAAGAAAATACCTACGGTAGCCATAATTAAGCCTTCTTACTTTGTTACCACTGGCTTTGCTAACGCCTGAGTTAACAGTTGTTCGATCAATGCACTGCGGGTAGTTTGCAGTGCTTGTGCTCTTGCGTCGAGTTTTTGATACAGGTCTTCCGGTATCTTGGTCTCAATGCGTTTTAACCCCTTGCTACGATCCCGGCGAACCTGATTCCGTTTATTCAGTTTCAGTTGCTCTTCGCGCGGCAGCGGGTTGGTCTTAGGTCGGCCTGGCCGCTTTTCGTGGGCGAACAGGTCGATGGTGGTTCTGTCGCTGGAAATTTTTGCCATCAGCCCATGCCCTGTGACTCATATATCACCTGGATAATGCCCTTGGCGATAAAACCAAAACATCCCAGGAATAATACCAGCCAGACAAAAATCCGTCCGAATTTCGGCACATCACCTTTTTTTAATACGTCCTGGATCGCCATCCCGATGAGAAAAAATAATACGGCAAGCGCAAACCAGGTGCCAAACGTTTCAATTTGTTCCATGTACTGATTTAACATGACGGAAACCTTCAAAAAAAACCCGCGCAATATACCACAAAGGTACGCGGAAAATATTGCGTCAACTTAATAAAAAGTCAGCGGTAATTTTGGCAAAAGCTGCCGGTTTTTCGGCGTGTAACCAATGGCCGGTGCCTTCGATGATTTTTGCTTTAGCTGCAGGAAACAGCTGACGAATATGGGCCTGATGTTCTGGTAGCAGATAGTCAGAGTTACCGCCTTTGATAAACAAGGTTGGTCCGGTGTAAGGGCCGGTTGCATCCGGAGCGGCCAGCACCTGCGCATATTGCGCAGTCAAAGCAGCCAGATTAAAACGCCATTGAAACCCGAGGTCGGTTTTGATCAGACTTTTTAACAGAAAAGCACGGGTGCCGGCGTCGCTGATAGCCGTTTGTAATTGAGCGTCTGCCTGTTTGCGATCGAGTAGTGTACTGAGATTGATGTGGTTTAATGCCTGCAAAATACCCAGATGGCGCGACTGACTGATCACCGGCGAAATATCGGCCAACACCAGTTTGCTCACCCGGTCTGGTTGACTGAGGGCAAGCTGCATTGCTGCTTTGCCGCCCATCGAATGCCCAAGCACTGCAGCCGTTGGGATCTGTAATGCGTCCATAGTTTCAATTAAATCTTGCGCCATCAGCGCGTAGCTGATCTCATTGCTGTGACCAGAGCGACCATGGTTGCGCAGATCGACATTAATAATGCGAAATTGGTCGGCCAATAATCGCGCGATCATGCCAAGATTTTCATAGCTGCCGAACAGTCCATGAATTAATAACAACGGAGTCCCTTGGCCTGTGATGTCGGTATGTAATATCATGGATTTCCTCTTGATTCTGCCGCGATCCCGCCCGATGGGCGTATTGTCCGTACCGGACACGCGGGCACTGTCATTTTGGGTCTAATAAAGGTAATTACATGAACACAATAGAAATTGATGATGAGCTCTACCACTTTATTGCCGGTCAGACCCAACGCATTGGCGAAAGTGCCAATGACATCTTGCGGCGCATTCTACTCAATAAGCAATCTGTTGCCCAGCAACCTGCAGCAGCTGCTGTTGTCGCAGAAAATTCAAAATCCTCACAGAAAGTCTTTGATATCCTGAGTAAACAGGACCTGCAGGCTGAGTTATCTGTCGTCGGGCGCTTTTTGATTATCCTGTCGGCATTATCACGTGCACACAAACAGGATTTTGCCCAGGTACTGGACATAAACGGCCGTAATCGGGTGTATTTTGGCCGCAACGAAGCTGATTTACTGGAAGCGGGCAGTAGCACCAATCCAAAACAAATTCCGAACAGCGAGTTTTGGGTGATCACAAATTCGAATACGACCCGTAAAAAAATGATGCTCACTGAAGCGGCGCTCAAATTGGGCTACAGTGCAGAAGAAGCGGAGACAATCCGCGATTTTCTTTGATTGGCCGAAGTTAAAAGAGAAACGCTGCGGGTAACGAAATCGCACCGGGACACAAGACCGGTTGATGTGCAGGAATGTGAATTTAAAAAGGAAGCATCATGTCATTACATCCATTGGCGGGTCAGCAAGTGCCGCGTGCCATGCTGGAAAATATTCCCCGTCTTTGCAGTTATTACTACACGCTAAGCCCGGATCTGACTGATGCAGCGCAGCGGGTGTCCTTTGGCACATCCGGCCACCGCGGCGTAGCAAGTCAGGGCTCTTTTAATGAGTCACATATTCTGGCTGTGTGCCAGGCAGTCGCTGAGTACCGGGCCGCGCAAGGCATCAATGGGCCGATGTTTGTCGGTAAAGATACCCATGCGCTGTCCGAACCAGCCTTTCAGACTGCTTTGCAAGTTCTGATCGCCAATGGCGTGACTGTGAAAGTGCAACAGGGCTACACGCCGACACCAGTCATTTCGCATGCAATTCTGACCTTTAACCGCGAAAAGCCACAGGCGCTGGCTGATGGCCTGATTATCACACCGTCACACAATCCGCCGTCTGATGGTGGTATTAAATATAATCCGCCGCATGGCGGGCCTGCTGATACTGATGCCACCAGCTGGATTGAACAACGCGCCAATTTGCTGATAGAGCAGGGCCTCAGTGCCGTCAAACGTGTCAGTCTGAGTGACGCGCTGGCTAGTGTGTTGTGTCAGACGCATGATTACATCAGTGCTTATGTTGAGGATTTGCAGCACGTCGTGGATATGGATGCCATCCGGGCTGCCGGCGTCAGTATTGGTGTTGATCCACTCGGTGGTTCTGGTCTGGAATATTGGCCGGTGATTGCCAGACGCTATGGCCTGAATCTCACCGTAGTAAATGACCAGATTGATCCTAGTTTCGCCTTTATGCCATTGGATAAAGACGGCAAGATCCGCATGGATTGCAGCTCGCCCTGGTCGATGGCCAACCTGATTAAACTTAAAGATGATTTTGACATCGGCATCGGCAACGACGCCGATTTTGACCGGCATGGCATCGTCACCCGCAGTGGGGGACTGATGAATCCGAATCATTATCTTGCAGTCGCCATCGATTACTTACTTGCCCATCGCCCAGGTTGGTCTGCTGACGTGAAAATCGGTAAGACGCTGGTTTCCAGCGCGTTAATCGATCGCGTCGTGGCCGGTCAAAAGCGCGAGCTGTATGAAGTACCGGTTGGATTTAAATGGTTTGTCCCCGGTTTGTTTGACGGCAGCCTGGGTTTTGGTGGGGAAGAAAGCGCTGGTGCCAGTTTTTTACGTTTTGACGGCACTGTGTGGTCGACCGACAAAGACGGTTTTATCCTCGGGCTGTTGGCGGCTGAGATTGTTGCCAAAACTGCACAAGATCCATATCAACGTTATATCAGTCTGACCAACACATACGGTGCGCCGCTGTATCGCCGACTGGATGCACCAGCCTCGCTGGCTCAAAAAGCCGCGCTGAAAAAACTTGATGTGTCCAGCGTCACGCAAACCACGCTTGCTGGCGATGATATTCTCGCGGTAATGACTAAAGCACCAGGAAATCAGGCAGATATTGGCGGCGTAAAAGTCGTGACAGCCAACGGTTGGTTTGCCGCGCGGCCTTCAGGCACCGAGAACAGCTATAAGATTTATCTGGAGAGCTTTATCGATGCGGCCCATCTGGATTTACTCGAACAGGACGCGAAAAACTTCGTTGCTGCGGTATTTCGCCGCGCAGACTGATTGTCAAGGCTTTGCATTCGTATGTAATTAGGTTACAGAATGCAAAGCTACATCGTTAGATTCTTGCTTTATCACGGTCTATTCTGTAATTTTGTTACACGTTTATTTTCGTCTGGACTTTCGGGGTTAATCGATTAAGATCCAGAGAATGCAAATTTTTACAGAGTCAACTGACTCTCATCAGCTGGAACTACATTATGAACGCCAAAGTTGCGACTGCTCCTGAAACAACCGCTGTTGGTCAACGGCCAAATGCCATTGAATTAAAAGAACGTATTGTCCGTCACTTGCACAGCACACTCGGTACAGACGTCAATAAGGCCAGTCCACAAGCCTGGTGGCGTGCGACTTGCGCTTCGATCAATGAATATGTGTTTGATGGTCTGCGTAATACGCAGCGTACCCATTACCAGCAAAATACCCGCGCTGTGCATTATTTCAGCCTGGAGTATCTGATGGGGCGGTTGTTCAGTAACAATCTGCACAACCTGGGTTTTTATGAAGAAGCCAAACAAGCGCTGCTGGAACTTGGTATTAATATCGCCGATCTGGAAGAGCAGGAAGAAGACATGGCGCTCGGCAACGGTGGTTTAGGCCGTCTTGCTGCATGTTTTATCGATTCGCTGGCAACGCTGAACTACCCGGCAATTGGCTATGGTATCCACTACGAACATGGTCTGTTTAAGCAGGAGTTCCAGCACGGCATTCAAATCGAGCGGCCGGATTCCTGGCGCGAATACGGCAACCCGTGGGAGATTTGCCGGCCAGAATCAGCGCAGGAAATCTCGGTCTACGGTTACGTTGAGACCGTGTACGACCTGCAAGGCCGGATGAAAAAAGTCTGGCACCCAGGCCGCATCATCAAGGCTGTGCCTTGGGATATCCCGGTGGTTGGTTACAATGGCAGCTCGGTCAACGTGCTGCGTTTATGGGAAAGTCGTGCCAGTGATTTCTTTAACTGGGACGTGTTTAATTCCGGTGGTTATATCGACGCGGCCCGCGAGAACATCGAAGCGGAAACCATTTCCAAAGTACTGTATCCAAACGATGAAACCGAAGCGGGTAAAGAGCTGCGCCTGATCCAGCAATATTTCTTCTGCTCCAGTTCACTGAAAGACATTATCCGCCGGTACAAGCGTGCGCATGGTGATGATTGGTCGCAGTTTGCCAAACAAGTTGTGATCCAGTTAAACGACACGCATCCAACAGTCGCTATTCCGGAATTGATGCGGATTTTAGTAGACCGCGCCGAGATGACCTGGGATGACGCCTGGAACATCTGTCAGCATGTGTTCGCTTACACCAACCACACTTTATTGCCAGAAGCGCTGGAGCGCTGGCCGGTGCGGTTATTTGAAAAAGTACTGCCACGGCATTTGGAAATTATCTACGAAATTAACCGTCGTTTTCTGGTTGAACAGGTGGACGTGCGTTGGCCGGGCGATGTTGAGAAAAAACGCAAACTGTCGATCATTGAAGAAGGTCATGAACCGATGGTTCGGATGGGGCATTTATGCGTCGTCGGTTCGTTCCGGGTCAACGGTGTTGCTGAAATCCACTCACAACTGGTGAAATCCGATCTGTTCCCGGAAATGGTCGCATTGTGGCCAGATAAATTTACCAACATTACCAACGGTGTAACGCCACGCCGCTGGTTAAAAGCCTGTAACCCGCGCCTGGCAAAGTTACTGGATAATACCATTGGCACAACCTGGCCAACCCAATTAACGGAGCTTGCCAAGTTAAAAGCATATGCAGATGATCCGGCGATGCAAGATGCCTTTATGGCAATCAAACAACAAAACAAAGCCGAGCTTGCCACTGAAGTGAAAAGACTGACGGGTGTCGATATCGACCCGCATGCTCTGTTTGATGTGCAGATTAAACGCCTGCACGAATACAAACGCCAGCATCTGAATCTGTTACATATTCTGGCGTTATACCGTCGGATCCTGCAGAACCCGGATTACGACATGGTGCCACGGGTATTCCTGTTTGGCGCGAAGGCTGCACCAGGCTACAAGCTCGCCAAAGAAATTATCTATGCCATTAATAAAATCGCCGACAAAATCAACCACGACAAACGGGTGAAAAATCGCATCAAAGTGGTGTTTATGCCGAACTATCGCGTCAGTCTGGCAGAAAAGATGATCCCGGCAGCTGATGTATCTGAACAAATTTCAACTGCAGGCAAAGAGGCCTCAGGCACCGGCAATATGAAGCTGGCGTTAAACGGCGCTGTGACCGTGGGTACGCTGGATGGCGCAAATATCGAAATTGCGGAAGAAGTCGGACTCGACAACATCGCCATCTTTGGCCTGACCGTGGATGAAGTGAAAGCACTTTACAAAAACGGCTATAACAGCCGCGATTATTACCTGAATAATCCGGAGTTGAAGGCGATCCTGGACTGGTTAGAAACTGACTATTTCACGCCAGGCAAACCGGGTGAACTGGCGGCAATCAAACGCAGTTTACTGGAGGGTGGTGATCACTATCTGGTCATGGCTGATTTCGCATCATACTGTGACGCGCAACAAAAAATTGATGAATGGTATCGTGATCGCAATGGTTGGGCGCGTAAAGCGATGCTCAATACCGCCAGCGTAGCTAAGTTTAACTCGGACCGCTCAATTGAAGATTACGTTGAAAAAGTCTGGCAGCTGAAGCGCTGTGCTGTGGCGGTAAAGCCCTAACCTCAGCTAAAAGCCCATTGTTAAACAAAAAAGCCCCGCATGCGGGGCTTTCTTGTGACAGATGCATGCTCAAGGCAGTTCAGAAAACCACAGACCGTCTGCGTCCAGCTCAGCAATGGCCTGTTCCAGTTGACGTTTTTGTGCAAATAACACGGATTGTTTACTGAAACCGGCCGAAACTTTGGTTTGTGCCAATCGTAACGGCGTGATGGTCAATTGTTGGTACTCAGGGAAATTGGCAATGGCAAATTTCAGGTAGTCCAAATCTTCCACCAGCCCCTGCGCACGGTCTTTTAACACCAGTTCGTTTTTAACACGGCGTTCAGCGACTTCCAGTGTTTTTTGCCGGAATTGGCTCTGTTGCAATAGCTGCATCATTGGTTCCCCCATATAGCTGCCTTGGGTTAATGCAATAATGCCGGGGAATTCAGCTAGTTTTTGCATGTCTTGCAATTGTTGCCATTGCGGCTCGGTCAGCGTCGTGGCAAATGCCAATCGTTCCAGATGATGCGGCCGGCTAAACCACAAAAAGCTCTCACGGGCCGGAGTCGGTGTCAGGTTAAACATCAGGTCCAGATCACCTTGTTGCAGTAAAATCAGCGCCCGCGCCCAAGGCACGTCATAAAATCGAACACCACAATTGAGTTTCTGCGCCAGCCGCTGCGACAACACTACCCGGCTACCACGCCATTCCCCATCTTTTTGATAGGAATACGGCGGGAAATCACTGACCTGCACCCGCAATTCACAGGCAAAAGCCATGCGTGGCCAAGCATACAGCAAACAACAACACAGTAAGATCCAGCGCATCTGCAGCTCCGGCAACCGGGATATCTGTACAGTAAAGCAGAACGCGACTTTACTGTCAGCCAGCGGGTTTAGCCGTATAAAGATAAACTTTTACAGTTTTACACTGGTGATCGTCCGGCGAGTCCCCATATCCTGTATCGAATGCGACAATTAATCTGCAGCAGATCCGAGGTAGTTATGTCTGGTTTTGGCCAAAAAGGTCCGGTATTTATTCAGCTGAAAAGTGGCCGACCGGCCAATTGGTTTAGTCTTATCCTGCTGCTGGCAGGTGGTTTGTTTTTGTTAGTGTTTGGGGTCTGGTTGTTATTGATAGTGGCCACATTGCTAATTTTGTTGTTGCCATATTTATGGTGGAAGAAACGCAAGCTTGTACAAAAGATGCAAGCGCAAATGGACCAGTTCCGCCAAAGTCAGGCAACTAGCCACAACGACATGGGGGCTGCGGGCGCAAGCACAGCACACCGGACTGATCATCCAGCTCCATCCGGACTGGTGATTGAAGGTGAGGTGCTGCAAAAACGTCAGGAAGATTAAAGCCGGTGAAAAACCAGATTAAGCCTTAATCCCGTCGGAGCCGGGTGATATACTCAGGCTCCCATTGCCTTCAGTTTTCAGTGTTATGATCCCGAAGTTAAATCCAGAACAGATGTTGGCCCCGGTGGTTGCACAGTATTGTACCAGCCTGCAACAAGCCGGTTTTCAGGGTGAGATTGAAACCAGTTATGCTTCCCGGTTAGCGGTAGCGACTGACAACAGTGTGTATCAGGCTTTACCGCAAGCGGTCTTGCTGCCAAAACATCAGCAGGATGTCGAGTTAATCACCCGGTTAGCGACTGAACCTCGTTTTATGCAACTGAAATTCGCGCCCAGAGGCGGTGGTACCGGCACCAATGGTCAGGCCTTGACCGAGCATCTGGTGGTGGATTTATCGCGCCATCTGCGGACTATTCTTGATTTTGACCCGGTAAAACGTCAGGTCCGGGTGCAGGCTGGCGTCATTAAAGATCAATTGAATGCCTTTTTAGCGCCATTTGGTTACTTCTTTGCGCCGGATTTATCGACATCAAACCGGGCGACCATCGGCGGCATGATCAATACCGATGCATCAGGACAGGGCTCGCTGGTGTATGGCAAGACCAGTGATCACGTATTAGCACTGACCACTGTGTTAGCCGACGGCACTGTGCTCAAAACTGCTTCGCAGCCGATTGCCGAAGCCGAAGCTAGAGCTGCACTCGACACCGCTGAAGGCCACATTTACCGCCAGGTATTGGCTAGCTGCCGTCAATTCCGGCCACAGATCCTGGCGAAATTTCCGCGCTTAAATCGCTTCCTGACTGGCTACGACCTCGAGCATGTCTTTAACGCCGATCTGACTAAGTTTGACCTTGGCCGGGTGATCACCGGCTCTGAAGGTTCGCTGGGTTTTGTCACTGAAGCATTGTTGAACGTCACGCCTATTGCCCGGCACAAATGCCTGGTCAACGTGAAATACAACAGCTTTGAGAGCGCACTGCGTAATGCGCCATTTTTAGTCGCCGCCAATGCCACATCGGTAGAAACAGTCGACAGCAAGGTACTGAACCTGGCACGGCAGGACATCATCTGGCATCAGGTTAAAACTTATATTGAAGACGTGCCGGGCCAGGACATGCTGGGCCTGAACATGGTGGAATTTAACGATGAAGACGATGCCGGTATGGCAGAAAAAGTCGCGCATCTTGAAGAACGGCTGCAGGCCGCGCTCGACAGTGGTGAAAGCGGCATCATAGGTTACCAGCTAACCTATGACCCGCAGGCTATCCTGCAAATTTATGCCATGCGTAAAAAAGCTGTTGGCT
>JAIXSW010000223.1 GCA_027484495.1 Gammaproteobacteria bacterium | reverse complement strand
GATCCGATGGAGTCATTGAACCGCAAGACCTGGACGCTGAATTACGAATATCTTGACCCATATCTGCTGCGCCCGGCCACAGTCGGATATATGACCGTCACGCCAAAGCCGGTGCGGACTGGCCTTGCCAATATGGTGCAAAACCTGGATGAACCTGCCAGCTTTATCAATGCTGTGCTACAGGGCAAACCAAAAAGCTCCGCGATTTCCGCGGGGCGTTTCCTCGTCAACAGTACCGTAGGGGTATTGGGTTTCTTTGATGTGGCGTCGCACTTTGAGTTGCCACTGCAAAACGAAGATTTCAGTCAGACGCTGGGCGTCTGGGGCTTAGGCCACGGTCCTTATGTGATGGTGCCTGGTATGGGCCCAACGACAGTGCGGGATGCGACCGGCCGTGTGGTCGATAATCTGTATTTCCCGCTGGCTTTATTAAACACGCCGTTATCGATTGGCCGTTTTGTTATCGGTGCATTGGATGGCCGGGAACAGCTGATGAGTCAGGAAAAACTGCTGAACGACTCGCTTGACCCGTATTTGTTTGTTCGTGACGCTTATTTCCAGCGTCAGGACTACAAACAATATGATGGCAATCCGCCGCAAGCGGAAGTCGATGAAGAGGCGTTAGAGCAGTTCATCGAGTAGCCGTTTATCGCTTTGGCCGGGCTGACCAGTGCAGCCCGGCTTTTCATTTCTGCACAGCTGCGGTATAAACGGCTGGCAAAAATCAAAAAACCAGAAACACCCGCGTTTTATAACTATTAGAAACAGGATACCACCATGACCCAATCCCCTGTGACTCAGCCACAGCCGGCGCTGCTGTGCTGTCAAATCCGCCGGAGCTGCCAATGAATAACGTAGCAGCCAGACAATTCGATACCTTGTGGGGCCACCCCAAACCGCTGTGGATGTTATTCATGGCAGAGTTCTGGGAACGCTTTGCGTTTTACGGCATTCGCTGGGCGTTAACGCTCTACATCGTGGCGCAGTTTTATGAAGGCAATGCCGCCGGTGAAGCCGATGCCAGCCGTTATTACGGTGCTTATCTGGCACTGGTGTACGCCACTGCGATCTTTGGTGGTTATGTTGCCGATCGGGTGATTGGTTATCAGCGCTCGATTTTGCTCGGCGCTGTTGTGATGTCGATTGGCCTCTTTATGATCATGATCCCAAGCTTGGAATTGTTCCTGTTGGGCCTGGCCGTGATTGTGGTTGGTAACGGTTTGTTTAAGCCGAATATTTCGACATTAGTTGGTAAGTTATACGAGCAGGGTGACGATCGCCGTGACCGTGGTTTTACCATTTTTTATATGGGTATTAACTTAGGTGGTATGTTGTCGCCGTTGATCACCGGTTGGCTCGCCAGTGAAATTTTTGGCACGCCACAGCACCAAAACTACAAAGCAGTATTTGGCGCTGCTGGCGTTGGCATGCTGTTAAGTACGATCTGGTTCTATATTGGCCGTGCCCAGTTAAAAGGTATTGGTGTAGTGCCGGAAGATAAGCCGGAAGATAAGCCTGACGCGAAGAAACTGGCTTATGTAGTTTTAGGCGTTATTGCTGCGGTGCCGGTAGTTTATTTCCTAATGGCTGGTATGGGCGCGCAAACATTGGCATGGGTGTTAGGTGTGTTGTTTGTCATTGTTGCGCTGATGTTGCTGGCCGAAGGTAAACAAACCGGTACTGTGCAAATGCATCGGGTTTGTGCCTTGTTGTTACTGTTCGGTTTTAACGTCACCTTCTGGATGTTCTTCGAACAAGCCGGCAGTTCGTTTAATTTCCTGGCACAGAACCTGGTGAATCGCGATGTATTCGGCGATGCCAGTTTTATCTTCCCAACGGGCTGGTTCCAGTCCGTCAACTCGATGGCCATTATCATTTTCGCACCCATTATCAGTGCGATCTGGTATTTCACTAGCAAACGCAAAATGGAACCGACCATTCCGTTTAAGTTTGGTTTGGGTTTATTAGGCAATGCGTTAGGCTTTTTAGTGCTGATGTACGCTTTGACCCAGTTAGTCGACGGCAATGGCCTGATCCCAATGTGGCCGCTGGTACTGTGTTACGTGTTGCAGTCAATTGGTGAACTATGTTTATCACCGATTGGTTTGTCGATGGTGACCAAGCTGGCGCCGGTGCGTTATGTCGGTTTAGCGATGGGCGCCTGGTTTTTATCCATTGCAACCGGTAACAACCTGTCGGGCCTGCTGGCTGGCGAGATCTCTGGTGAAACCGGCATGACGGTTGAATCTGCGTTGGCCGGTTTTAGCTTCAGCTTCTACTTGCTGTTGGGCGCTGGTATTTTGTTGCTGTTGATTTCACCGCTGATTAACAAACTGATGCATGGCGTGAAATAACGCTTTCGCATTGAAAAAAAAGCGCCTACGGGCGCTTTTTTTATGTCTGACGTGCGCAGCAACTATAACTGCAGCTGGCGCCGCGCCTGCGTCAACAGGGGCCGGACTAAGGCAAAAGTCACAGGCCGGGTCAGTAGCGGATAAATCAGTATCAGACCGAGCGCCAGACCCGCCGCATGAAGCACTGTTTCCGCCCGGGCAATCAGCATAAACGGCGGGATCAACACACAGAGCTTCCAGATATTGAGGATCAGCTTCTGTGGAGTAGGCAACTGGTCTGCGGCGCGGCGTAACACTGCCATCCGGTCGCGAAAATTCAGTTGCTGCAGTTCAGGTAAAGCGCGACTGTTCCAGAACATAACATACCTTTTTGACATCAATTTAGCGGTTATACGGCCTGATGACAGGATCAGATTGACTTGAAACAACTGAGGCCGGCAATGCCGGCCTCAGGATAGATGCGCCCGCGATCAGACCAGCTTGGCCAGGATCTCTGCGACAACATCGTCAATCGCCAGCAGTGATTTTTCACCACTGCGACGATTTTTGTATTCGACCTGCCGCTCATCCAGATTGCGCTCACCAATCACAATATGATGTGGCACGCCTAACAGTTCCATATCGGCAAACATCACACCTGGGCGTTCTTTGCGGTCATCAAACAGCACTTCAACGCCAGCTGCGGTCAGTGCTTTATAGAGCGCTTCAGCAGTGTCCTGAATCCGCACAGATTTGTGCATGTTCATCGGCACCAACGCGACCTGGAACGGCGCAATCGCGGCTGGCCAGATAATGCCGTGCTGGTCATGGTTTTGCTCAATGGCAGCAGCCACAATGCGTGACACACCGACACCATAACAACCCATCGTCATGATCTGATGCTTACCTTCTTCATTCAGCACGCCGGCCTTCATCGCTGCGGCATAACGGTCGCCAAGCTGAAAGATATGACCGACTTCAATGCCGCGTTTGATCACAAGAGAGCCATTGCCACATGGGCTTGGGTCGCCTTCTACGACGTTTCGCAGATCTGCGACTTCGTATTGAGCGATATCGCGGTCAAAGTTCACACCGCTCAGGTGGTAGCCGTCTTTATTGGCGCCACAGACAAAGTTGGCAACAACGGCTGCACTGCGATCAGCGACGATGCGGATCGACAAGCCAACAGGACCGAGTGAGCCGGCTGATGCGCCGGTGACCGCTTTGATGTCGGCGTCAGAAGCAAACGTCAGCGGGCTTTGTACGCCAGGCAGTTTCTCTGCTTTGATTTCGTTTAAGTCATGGTCACCGCGTAACAACAGCGCCACCAGCGGTTGCGGGCCTTTGTCGTCAGTGCGCTCGCCGTATACCAGTAATGTCTTGATGATCTGGCCGGCATCGACGGCCAATAAGGCCGCAACTTCGGCGATAGTGCCGGCGTTTGGTGTGGCGATTTCAGTGACTGGTGCTGTTGCCGCCGGGCGTGGCGTCGTTGGTGCCAGCGCTTCAGCTTTTTCGATATTGGCCGCGTAATCGCTGCCATCTGAGAACACGATGGCATCTTCACCGGAAGAGGCCAGCACGTGGAATTCGTGTGACACGGCGCCGCCGATGGCACCGGTATCCGCCAGCACAGGGCGGAACTCAAGGCCTAAACGGGTAAAAATGTTGCTGTAGGCCTGATACATCGCCTGATAGGTTTTTTCCAGACATTCCTGGCTCAGGTGGAAGGAGTAGGCGTCCTTCATCAGGAATTCACGCGCGCGCATCACGCCAAAACGTGGCCGGCGTTCGTCGCGGAATTTGGTCTGAATTTGGTATAAATTCAGCGGCAGCTGTTTGTAACTGCTGACTTCTTTACGTACCAGATCCGTGATCACTTCTTCATGCGTTGGGCCGAGCACGAAATCACGCTGGTGACGGTCTTTAAAACGCAGCAGTTCTGCATCCATTTTTTCCCAGCGACCGGATTCCTGCCACAGTTCAGCCGGTTGCACCATCGGCATCAGCACTTCGATAGCACCGGCTTTATTCATTTCATCGCGGACAATGGCCTCGACTTTACGCAGCACGCGGATACCGTTTGGCAGCCAGGTATACATGCCGGACGCTTCACGACGGATCATGCCGGCGCGCAGCATCAGCTGGTGGCTGATAATTTCGGCGTCGGCCGGTGTTTCTTTTAAGGTGGATAACAGGTACTGACTGGTGCGCATTGCTGTGTTCACTCTGAAATACAAATAATTTGGCCCTATTCTAACAAGGGGTTTAGTCTGGCAGAAGGGTGATTTGTTGTTTTATGAAGTCTGATTGGACTTGTTGCCCTTTAGTCATGCCACCGAGGCTATAGATCTCGCCGTCCAGTTCCAGCAGATTCCGCAGGTCCATGACCGGCGTGCTGACTTTTCCCTGGCGCCACTGCTGCGTTTTTGGCTGATACAACCAGACTGCCGCATCCGGATCAGACGGGGTGCCGTTATAGCCGACGCCATTAAAATTATATGGGTTGGTGGTGCCGCCAATAAAGGCCAGATAGCGCTCGCCGGCTACGGTGACTGGTAATGCAGCCTGACGGTACCTGGCAACGCCGGTTGGATGTGGCACTGCTTTCCAGCTGATTTTCCGCGCATTGCTGCTGTCAATCTCGCCCTGATAACAGGCTGCGGTTGCGACATAACTGCGTTTGCCGTCCGGATCTAACTTCGTCGCCACCCCGTCACAGATCAGCAGGCGGTTGCCATCGACAGTGCCGGCATGACCAAACACCGGCGTGCCCGGAAATGGTGTCGCCTGACTCCATTTCTGCGTAAAGTTATCAAACAGCTGCACCAGATTGACATTGCCGTCATTATGCCAGCCGCTGACCAGATAAATGTACCGGTTTTGATAGGTCAGCGCGACGCTGTCATCAACCGCGACCGGCATATCCGGTAGTTTGGTGTAATTCTTACTGATCGCGCTAAACCGATAGCTGTCAGATTGTGTGACTTCAGTGCCGTCTTTTGCGACCGAATAACCGCCAAACAGATAAAAATTCTGCTCGAGTACCGTTGCCGTCATCGCCAGCCGGTTACTGTGCCCAAGGCTCGATGGCACATTGGGTAGTTTTTGCCAGCTGCTATCGCCTGCTTGTAGCAGCCAGCCTTTGTTATGCGCATCCGCGGCAGTTTTGCCATTGCCAAGACCACTAAAACTGGCGATGTAGGTCTTATTGCGGATCGTGGTGGCCAGTACCGGATTGTTACTGACCGCTTCCGGTAGTGGCGGCAACGTCTGTGCCAGCGCCGGTGTCAGCAGCAGTGGGCTCAGCAGTAGTGGGCTCAGCAGCAAGCGCGAAAATAGCGGTAACGTGATTGTGGTTGCCATCGACTGTCCATTTGATGTTGTAGTGATACAGAGTCATACCATAACTTTGCAGTTCGTCACGCTGTTTTTTATATGGTGGACGCGGGTCTTGTTTCAACACTTTCTCGATAAACTGTTGCAGCGCCGGATATTGCCGCTGACTTTGACAAAATGCGGCGGCTTCGGCACTGAAACTGACCGTCATATCCGTTT
>JAIXSW010000515.1 GCA_027484495.1 Gammaproteobacteria bacterium | reverse complement strand
GGTGCTTTGATTAAATTGATACAAACCGGCCACAGTGGCAAACAATAAACCACCAGACCAGCGATGCACTGAGTTGCGGTTCAGACTGGGTAAGCCGGCCGCTTCGGTAAAGTTATCCAATAAAGGCGTTTGTTCTGTGTCGCCATTAAATTGCAGCCGGTAAACGCCGTGCGCCAGCGTGCCGATCCACAGGCTGCCGTCCGCTTCTTCAATCAGACTGTTCAGATTGCCGACCACGCCGGCGACAACACCGAGATTGCGCCACTGGCCGTCGCGATATTGCAGGCGCAGCAAGCCATTTTGCAGGCCAACCCAGACGGTATCGGGCTGCTGGCGCGACACCAGCAAGACTTTAGCCGGTATCGGCGCGTCGAAGATCAGTTCAGATTTGCCATCGCGATACTGATAAACACCTTTGTTGTTGGCGATCAGCATAGTGTCGGCAAAATCAGCAAAATCCCAGGTCTGGTTGCTGAAGTTCTCGATGGCGCTGAAATGCGCCGCTTTCACGCCATCAGCCTGCAAACGGAATAAGCCCTGACTGGTACCGGCAAATAACTGTTGTTGATAGCGGTGTAACGACAACACGTTGCCTTTAAGGCCCATCACATGATTAAACATGGAGATGGCGGACGACGCTTCGACCCGCGCCAAACCATGATCCATCGCCACCCATAAGCCTTGCTGGCGATCTTCCATCAGTGCGCGCACATTGTCATCGAGCATGCCGGAAAACTTATTGATATGGCTGTGGATATTGCCTTGTTGGTCCAGCAGATAGATGCCGTCCCGTACGGTGCCAATCGCTAGCAGGCCGTTGCGCAGGCGCTGACTGGTGTAAATCATCGCTTGCGCCAGTTCATTGCTGGCGGGCATCTGAAATGGTTCCATACCATTTGGGCCCAACAGAAAAAATCCGGCGTCGCGCGTGCCGATCAGCACCTGATTTTCATTCCATTGTTCCGCGACAAAAACCGCTTTATCCGCCAGTGGCTGCGTGCTGTTGACAGGCTCCAGCCGGCCATCTTTCAGTTCAAGCAGGCCGGTATCCTGTTCTTTAATCAGGATCCGGTCATTGAGCTGAAAGGCTTTCATAAAGGCGGATTCACTGGTCCAGCTGCGCACTTCCTGATCGTTGATTAAAAACAGATAGGAGCGGGCGACAAATAACACGCCTTGCTCGGTGACAAAGGTCTGGCGGATATCCTGGAAATTGCGGTAAGCGGCTGGGATGCGGTCGCGCCACGAAACAAACTGGGCGCCTTGCGGGCGGGCTTTGTTGATATAGCCGAGGTCGCCTTTGGCACCGACATAAATCCTGCCGTCGTGGCCAAGCGCCAGTGAACGCACGACGGACTGATTCGTCGTGGCGATGACGCGCCAGTGCACGCCATCAAATTCAAGCACCCCCACGTTATTACCGGCGTAAATCAAGCCATCGCTGTCTTGCAGCATGGCCCAGTTCTGCGTGCCGGCATTGTAATCTTTTGGCTTAAAGTTTTTTAACAGTGGCAGGCCAGCTTCCATCGACCACAGGGGATAACTGCACAACAGCAGTGTGACGACTGCGGCCTGAATGAAGCGGTAAAAAACTTGCGCGGATCCCTGCACAGCAAAACCTCTTGACGTATGACTGACCACGCAGAGCGCGGATCTCCTAAACTAACTCAGCCATCCGTCCGGGTCAATTTCAGACTCGCTCTTTCGTCAGCTTGTCGAGGTAGCCCATCACAAAGGCAGACAAGACAAAAGTGATATGGATCAACAGGTACCACATAATTTTGTCGTTATCGATGTTCGGGGTGTCCATAAATATTTTTAGCAGGTGGATTGAAGAGATCGCCACAATAGACGCCGCGACTTTGTTTTTCAGTGAACCGGAGTCCACTTTGCCGAGCCAGGTCAGTTTTTCTGACGACCCATCTATGTCCAGACGCGACACAAAGTTCTCATAGCCGGAAAACATCACCATCACGATCAGGCCACCGACCAGCGCTATATCAATTAACGATAAGACTACCAGGATCAGATCAACCTCTTTAATGGCGAAGATATTAGGCAGGATATGGAAAATTTCCTGGAAAAATTTAATACCCAGCGCAATCAGCACCAGACTCAGTCCCAGATAGATCGGCGCCATCAGCCAACGGCTGGCGTACATTAGTTTTTCAATTTGTTTTTCCATCGTCTTTACAGCAGCGTCCGGTGATTAAAACTGCACTAGATCTGGGGGATCTTGCCGGCTTTTTCAAGTTCCGCATTTTTTCTGCGGCTGGGACTGTTATTTGCCGGTTGATTTATCGCACAATGCGGCAAAATCCAGATAAATCATCCATGTCGTGGAACCCGTTGGCTAATTTGCTGACACGGTTGGATCTCAAGGAATCGTTGAATGAAAATTTCTGTGCTGGCGTTGTCGGTAGTATCAGTATTGACGGCCGCTGTGGCAAACGCCGATGAAGGCATGTGGCAACCGCATCAGTTGCCGGAACTGGAAGCCGTACTCAAGGCCAAAGGCTTGCAAATAGATGCCAAATCTATCGCCGAGCTGACGGCTTTCCCGATGAATGCTGTAATTAGCCTCGGTGGCTGTACTGCATCTTTTGTGTCTAAACAAGGTCTGGCGCTGACCAATCACCACTGTGCGTACAGCAGTATCCAGCACAATAGCAGCGCGCAGAACAACCTGATTGAGCGCGGTTTTCTGGCGAAAACACCGGCTGAAGAATTGCCGGCTGCTCCTGGCAGCAAAATTTTAGTGACTGAAGCGGTCAGCAATGTCACGCAACAAATTAAACAGGAGCTGACGCCGCAGCTGCAGGGCAAAGATCGGTTTGAAAAAATCGACCAGCTGCGTAAAGAGTTGGTGGCTGAATGTGAAGCGACTGCCGGTTACCGCTGCGGCGTCTACAGTTTTCACGGTGGGTTGGAATACTACCTGATCAAGCAACTGGAGATCCGTGACGTGCGGCTGGTATATGCGCCGCCGGGTGGGGTTGGTGTGTTTGGTGGTGACATTGATAACTGGATGTGGCCGCGCCATACCGGTGATTATGCGTTTTACCGCGCTTATGTCGGCAAAGATGGCAAGCCGGCAGATTACAGTGCTGACAACGTCGCTTTTGTGCCGCCCAGTGCGTTGAAGGTGTCGGCGAAAGGCGTGCAGGAAGGCGATTTTGTCATGGTGCTGGGCTATCCGGGCCGCACCAACCGCTACAACACTGCCTTTGAAGTCCGTAATCAGTTCACTACTGTGCTGCCTGCTGCGCGGCAGTATCGCCACGAAGCCATCGCGCTGATTAAACAGCATGCGGCAGAAGGCACAGAAGCCCGGATCAAATATGAGTCTATTCTGGCCGGCCTTGCCAACTATGCAAAAAACTATGACGGCATGATCCAGACCTATCAAAAAGGCAGCACGCAACAACGCAAAGATGAATTTGAAGCGATCCTGCAGCGTTGGATTGAAGCAGAGCCGTCGCGCAAAGCCAAATACAAGCCGGCACTGTTGAGCCTGCAGCAATTGCTTGAAGCGGAAACAGCGACCCAACAACGTGACCTTATCCTGAATTATTTCGATTATGCCCAGTTGTTCAGTACCGGCCGTAAATTGTACCGGTTGGCGCTGGAGCAACAAAAACCGGATGAAGAACGCGAAACCGGCTTTCAGCAGCGCGATCAGGAGCGGTTCAAAGCTGGCTTGAAGCGGATGTCACGGAGTTTTGATGGTGCGGTTGATTTAGAAATCGCCTTACATTTCCTGAAGCACTATGCCGCGCTGCCAAAACCACAGCGTCTGGCCGCATTGGATCAATATTTCGGCATTGCCGAAGGGTTTGACGAAACTGCTGTGCGCGCCAAACTGACGCAGATTTATCAGGCAAGCTTGCTTGGCGACGAAATCGAGCGCTTGGCCTGGATCGGCAAATCAGTTGAAGAGTTCAAGGCCAGTCAGGATCCGGCCATTCAGTTCGCCGTTGCATTAGCTGAGACCGATCTGCAATTGGAAAACGACAGCAAAAACCACGCCGGCAAGCTGGCTGTGGCGCGGCCCAAAGTAATGGAAGCTGTGATTGCGTTTAACAAAGCCAGCCAGAAGCCGGTGTATGCTGATGCCAACGGCACGTTGCGGGTTACCTTTGGCGAAGTAAAAGGGTATCAGCCGCGCGATGGCGTGGCCTATCAGCCGTTTACGACGCTAAAGGGCATCAGTGAAAAACAGACAGGGCAAACTCCGTTTAACGCACCGGCGGCGCAGCTGGCGGCCATTGCCAAAGCCGATGTCAGCGGCTTTACTCATCCGGTATTGAATACAGTTCCAGTGAACTTTTTAAGCACGGTCGACACAACCGGCGGTAACTCAGGCTCGCCGACGTTAAACGGCAAAGCTGAACTGGTGGGGTTGCTGTTTGACGGTGTGATCGAAGGCATTATTGGCAATTATGACTATGATCCAGCGCTGAACCGCTCTATCCATGTCGACAGCCGGTACTTGCTGTGGCAGATGGAAAAAGTTGATGGCGCGACCAATCTGACCGCTGAGATGGACATTGTCCGCGAGTAAACACCGCTGAAGCGGCGATCAGCAGAAAAAAAAGGTGCCAACGGCACCTTTTTTGTCAGTCTGGCTGCGGTTTTGCCCTGATTTAGCACTATGGGAAGCGCCGACATTTGCAGTATGATAGGCCGCCTTATTCACCGCAATTAAACCGAATTTTTGCTGGCATGTTATTAGATCAATCCTTATTTACTGAATTACTCGCGACAGCGGCCCAACAGCCGCGGCGCCGGACATTTTTGAATTTACATCAGAATTTCGCAGAGCCGGTGCAGCGGGTGGTCATTGCGATGCAGCCAGACAGTTATGTGCCACCACATCGGCATACCGAATCACAACAGTGGGAATTATTTGTGATGCTGGCTGGCTCGGTGGATTTTTTGCAATTTGACGATGCCGGCACTGTCACTGCACGCAGGCAACTCAGTGCCGGTTCGGCTTTAACCGGGCTGGAACTGGCTCCGGGTCAGTGGCATACCGTAGTAGCGCGTGCGCCGGGCGCCGTCTTTCTTGAAGTTAAACAAGGGCCATTTGACCCGGCGCAGCCGCGGCATTTTGCCCCTTTTGCACCGACTGAGCAGGACGCGCAGGCGTCGTTCTTTCAACAGTGGCTTTGCGCTGCAACCGTGGGCGACGTCAGCCCGACTTGGCAGGAGATAGCCGGATGAAATTACAATTAGTGATCCGCCGGGCGCCGGCAAAAGCCGGTCTGGACTGGCTGAAACAGGGCTGGCTGTTGCTGCGTCAGCATATGCTGTTACTCGCAATGTTCTGGTTGATGCTGGCCGTTTCGCTTGTGGGGCTGGTTCATCCTTTACTGGCGGTGGTTGCGGCGTTGCTGGGGCCATTTTTACTGGCTGGTTTTTATGACGGTATCGTCTGGGCTCAACAACAGAAACCACTGACGCTGGACCTGTTATGGCAACCGTTAAAAGAAAGTAGCCATCGCGCAGCATTTATCCGGCTGGCGGGTCTGAATATTCTATTATCAATCCCGAGCCAGCTATTGCTGGCGCAACAAGTGCCACTGTGGCAAACCGGCGAGGCAGATTTATTGGCCTTGTTTGCATTGGTGGCGATGGCGTCGGTCAATGCGATGTTATTTGCCTATGCGGTGCCGGTGATTTATTTTCTGCGGGAGCAGC
>JAIXSW010000391.1 GCA_027484495.1 Gammaproteobacteria bacterium | reverse complement strand
GTCGGCACAAAGCTATACAGCAGATCCTGTGTTGCTGTAGTTGGCGGCGTGCCACTGATCGTCGGCGCGTCGTTGACGTTGGTCACAGTGATGCTGAAAGTCGGCAGTGCCGTGCTTAACGCGCCATCACTGACACTGATCACAATCCCGCTGTGACTGCCGACATCGGCGTTAGCTGGAGTGCCGGTTAATGCACCGGTTGCTGTATCAAAGCTCGCCCAGCCTGGTTTGTTGTTGATAGTGAACGTCAGGGCTGATCCAGCGTATGCATCGGATGCTGTTGGCGTAAAGCTGTATGCCACGTCTTGCATGACGCTATTCGCCGGAGTGCCGCTAATCACCGGCGCTTCATTCACATTTGTCACGACGATGGTATAGGTTTTTGTTGTGCTGTCGGCCGCCGTGACCACCACAGTTATAGTATTGGCTCCCACGGCCAGCGCAACAGCGCCGGACGCCGCGCCACTGCTCACGGTCGTTCCGTTGACGGTCACTGATGCGTTACTGTCGGCCGTGGTCGGAGTGATAGTGATACTGCTGGTGGCATTACTGACTGACGCCGTATAGCTGGTGGTACCTGCCGCAAAGCTTGGGCTTAAGCTGCCGCTACTGAGTGTCAGACCAGCCAGATCGGCATTGCTGCTCAATGCCCTGGTCACTGTTACTGTGTAGGTTTTGCTGGTGGTGCCATCTTCAGCGGTTACGATCACTGTGACGGTGTTGGCACCTACGGTCAGCGCAATAGCGCCGGACGCCGCGCCACTGCTCAAAGTCGAGCCATTGACGGTCACTGTCGACGCACTATCTGCCGTGGTCGGAGTGATGGTGATACTGCTCGTCGCGTTACTGACTGACGCCGTATAGCTGGTGGTGCCTGCCGCAAAGCTTGGGCTTAAGCTGCCACTGCTGAGCGTTAAGCCCGACAAGTCGGCATTCGTACTGACCGATCTGGTAACCGTGATCGTGTACGTTTTGGTCGTAGTACCATCTTGCGCAGTCACAATGACGGTAACGGTATTGGCACCGACATTCAGCGCAATAGCACCGGACGCCGCGCCACTGCTCACGGTCGAACCATTGACGGTTACTGTAGCCGTGTTATCTGCTGTAGTTGGAGTGATTGTGATACTGCTGGTGGCATTGTTCACTGACGTCGTATAGCTGGTGGTGCCGGCTGCAAAGCTTGGGCTTAAGCTACCGCTGCTGGGCGTTAAACCGGATAAGTCGGCGTTGCTGCTGGCCGCACGGGTCACCGTCACTGTGTAGGTTTTCGTCGTCGTGCCATCTTCGGCGGTCACGATCACGGTAACGGAATTAGCGCCAACCGCAAGTGCAATAGCCCCGGATGCAGCACCGCTTGTCACTGTCGATCCGTTGACAGTCACAGTTGCGCCACTGTCTGCGGTGGTCGGTGTCACCGTCAGACTGCTGGTGCCGTTCCCGACCGCCGCGGTATAGCTGATAGTACCCGCAGCAAAACTTGGTGATAAAGTGCCGGAACTGAGGCCTAACGCCGATAAATTTGCATTAGTACTGAGCGCGGTGGTGGTGAAAGTTTCAGTCGTACCAGCACCTGTACCATTAGCATTTAAGGCGTATGCCACAACACTATACTGGCTGCCGGCGGTCAGCCCGGATAACCCAATGGAATAGGATCCGGTTGTGCCGCTGGTGGTACTTTTAAATACTGTGGTGCCATTCACTTCGGCATAGGTCGGGGTCGGATCTGCCGTGGTCAGCGCATAGACCACGCCCCGTTCCGTCACGGCGGAGCCGGCATCTGAGGTCACGTCGCCGCCAACAGATGCAGTTGTTTTGGTAATGCTGGACGCAGCTGAGGTGGTTACGGTCGGCACGTTGTTGACGGCGAACTCCACATTGGCCAACATGCCCGAACTACTGACAAACTTAACGCTGTTACCATCAACAGCGCTGCCGGAATAATTGCCTTCGCCATCCAGCGCGGTCGCAGTCCAGGTGGCTCCATCATCATCAGAATCAAGCAAGTAGGCCGGGTACACATTGCCGCCGACACTCAGGTCATTGACGATGCCGACAATATGACCATTAACATAACGGAATGCGCCTTGCGACCAGTCGGCCGCAATTTGACTACCACCGGGAGCGCCGGTAAGAAACACTTTGGCACTGTAGCTGTTTGGGTTGGTCGGCGTGGTGGTTGAGGTACTGAAAAAACTATAGGCACTGCTCGCATACTGCGTGCCGGTAATCACGTATTTACTACCGGTCCAGACTGCATCTGTGAAATAAGCACTGCTGCTGGCCAACACCGGCGTATTATCGGTCCAGGTCACGCCATCAGGCGAGGTATAAACCACGCCCAGCGATGTATTGCCATCGTAGCCCAGCGCAAAATAGGTGTTGTTTTCATACTTGATGCGGAAAAACCAGGTGTTCAGCGTCTCGACGACTGACAGACTGGACAGATTGGCACCTTGCCAGATTTTCCATTCATAGGTCGTGCCGTCATAACCGGACACAACATAATTACCGCCCTGATACAACACAGATTGATAGACATTGCCGGTATGAGTACCGGCATTGGTCCAGCTGCTGCCATTTGCAGACGTGGCGATGACATTTTCACCGACCGCAACATACTGGCTGCCATTCCACAGCACG
>JAIXSW010000190.1 GCA_027484495.1 Gammaproteobacteria bacterium | reverse complement strand
TCTTCACGTGGTTTTTGTTGCTGCAGGCCGTTCAGCGCGCGGCCATAAAAATCAAAACTGGCTTGTTCAAAGCCGCTGGCCAATAGCGCGGCGTGGCTGCGGATCAAATGGAATTTCAGATACAACTGCCAGTCGGCCAGACTGATTTGGCTCTGTAATTTGGCAAATTCGCTGAGATATGTCGGCTGACGCACCACCAGACTGTCAATGGTCGGCACGCCGGCGCCTTGCAGGAAACCAGCCCAGTCAAAACCCGGCGCCGCAGTGGCCAGCTCTGCTGGTGTCATTTTGTTATACGTTGCGGTGCGGTCACGATTCTGCACGCGGCTCCATTGAATAGTGGCCAGTTGTTGCTCAATGGCATAAATCCGATCTGCTGCCGCGGTGCCGTCCGGCCAGCCGGCTAGTTCCCAGAATTTGGCGATCATCCAGCGGTACTGCTGTTTGATTTTCTCCGCTTTTTCGTCCGTTTTTAGATAATTATCCCGATCTGGCATGCCAAGACCAGATTGATTCACCAGACTGATATATTGCGTGGAGTTTTTTTGGTCCTGCCCGACAAACAAGGTCAGCGGCGTGCCATAACGCTGGGGTTGCAGTTTGCCCCACAATAACGCCAAATCTGCCGGTGTTTTTAATGCATCAATCGCGGCAAGATCGGCGTTTAGCGGTGTCAGGCCCAAAGCGTCAATCGTTGCGGTGTCCATAAAGGCACGGTATAAATCACCGATTTTTTGTGCGTCAGTGCCCGCTTCTGCCGGTTTGGCCGCTTGTTGCTGCACCAGCTCCAGTACGTGTTTTTCCGCGTTATAACGCAGCTCATCAAAACTGCCCCAGCGCGATTTGTCGGCCGGGATCTCGGTTTTAGCCAACCAGTTGCCGTTCACATAGCGGAAAAAATCTTGCTGCGGTTTCATCTGGGTATCCAGATTGCCCAGCTCAATCCCCGACTTCAGTGCAACCGTTTCAGTTTGTGCTGACGCCGCAGGCGCTGCAGAATCCGGCGCCTTGCCACAACCGGTCAGATGAAGAGTCAGCGCCGCTGCAACGGCCAGCGCAATAATGGTTTTTTGCGACATAAAAGATTCCCGGAACGAACAATGAAATTCGTTCCGAGTGTAGTGAGCCTGATCTGAATGTCCAGCGGGTCAGGTGACTCGATGGCCTGTTCTGCGACAGACAGAACAATAGCCGCCATGAATGCAGGTCAGACCTGAAATTCGGCGGCCTGCAGGCGTAACCGTGATGCCAGTTCGGCCAGTGTTTCACTGGCATCAGCGCTTTGCGCAGAGCTGCGGCTGACTTCGCAAATGCTGCTGTTAAAATCCGTGATATTACGATTTATCTCTTCTGCAACAATAGTTTGCTGCTCAGTGGCAGTGGAGATTTGCACGTTCATATCAACAATTGCTGAGATCGAGTTTTTGATCTGTTCCAGCAAAGTGCCGGCCTGTTGTGCATTATGCACACTGCCGTCGGCATGGCCTTGCGACTGCGCCATGGCATTGACTGCGTCACGGGCTGAAGCCTGCAATGTGTCAATCATACTGCGGATAGATTCAGTGGCTTGCTGGGTATTGGTCGCCAGCGTGCGAACTTCGTCTGCCACCACAGCAAAACCACGCCCAGCTTCACCTGCCCGCGCCGCTTCAATCGCGGCATTTAATGCCAGTAGATTAGTTTGTGCAGCAATGCTTTGGATCACAGACAGCACCTGACTGATTTTGTCAGACTCAGTGCTGAGCTGGCCAATGACCGCGCTGGCACCATTCACCGTTTCTGATAACCGGGTAATGGCCGTGATATTGGCCGTCACCTGCTGCACACCTTGTTGCGCCTGCACATCAGTCAAATTGGCCTGTTCTGAGGTATTTTGTGCACTGTTAGCAACTTCCTGAATGGCTGCTGACATCTGGTTAACTGCCGTGGCGATCAGATTGGCTTGTTGCTCCTGCTCAAACGCCGTTTTACTGACCTGATGGCTGATAGTACTCATTTCTTCCGACGCCGCCGCCAGTTGCACGACCTCATTCGACAGGTCCGAAAAAAACTGCTGCATCCGTCCGATGGTCTGATTAAACGCCAAAGCCGTGTCAGCGATCTCATCCCGACCGGTGACTGCGGCGCGCAGGCGCAGGTCCGAGTTGGTGCCGACCGTCATAATAGTGGCCTGCAAACTCGATAATGGCCGCTGGATTGAACGCGTCACCAGCACCGACATTAGCAGCAACGCCACAGTAATCAGCAGCACGACACAAATAAATAACCAGACGGTGTTATCGAGCGTCTGATGTGCCTCTTCGGTAAAACGGTGAGATTCACTCAGTTGCAAATCGATCAGCTTCGTCAGCGAAGCACTGAGCGGATCGGCACTGGCATACAAGGTCTCATTGAAACTTTTAGCCGGTTCCTGCGTCAGCTGATTGTCCGCCAGTAATTGCCGGTACTGCGCCAGTTGTGCGTTCCAGTGCGCGATGTCGCGTTCGGCGACCGCCAGCAAGCGTTGCTCTTCATCCGTCATCTTGGTGACGCGATAGGCCTGCCAGGCTTTTTCCGCGTCCCCTTCCGCTTGTTGCAAAATTTGCAGGGTCTGACTGGCATCCAATAACCCGGCACGATGTTTATGCAGCGTGTCGACAATAGTCACTGCATAGGCATCAGACACTTGCTTGATTTGCTGCAATGGTTTCACCCGGTCGTGGTACAGGCTGTCGACTCCGGTTGCCAATAACTTCATGTTATACAATGACAACAGACACATCAGCACCAGCGCCGTCAATGGCAGCGCCGCGAGCAACACCAGGCGACTTCGCACTTTCAGTTGATTTAACATTATGAATACTCCGGAATTGGCATCGAGACGGATCTTTCTGAGCATAGCTCAGCAATATCTAAATGCGCGTCAGCATGGTCAGTGATTGCGTTTCCAATGAATTTTCAGGATGATAGAGAAAATTCGTTTATTTACATCGACAAGGATTTCTCTATGCCTGATTCCATTCTCGCCTCAATCGCCGGCTTACCCGCTTTCCTTAGTTTTTTTGTACTGGCGATTTTGCTGGTGCTGTTGTTTTGCCGTTTCTACAGCTGGGTGACACCGCATGACGAATTAGCGCTGATCCGCGCCAATAACCCGGCAGCCGCTATTGCTTTTGTCGGCGCATTAATCGGCTTTGCGCTGCCATTAGCCAGTGCGATTGAACATTCGGTTTCGCTGGCAGATTGCGCGATTTGGGGGGCTTTCGCGTTAGTCATCCAGATTGGTACTTTTGTCGCAGTACGGTTAACCGTGCGCCAGTTGCCACAGCGGATTAGTGAAGGCGAAATTGCCTCAGGCATCCTTGCTGCCGGTGCATCTATCGCAGTAGGCCTGGTCAACGCAGCCAGCATGACATTCTGACGGAGGCACGATGAACAAAGCAGTTAAACGCAGTAAAAAAGCCGCTTTAGTCCTGATGGTGCCAGCGACTGGGTTTTTCCTTGCCAGTTGCAGCACGGAAGAGCCGGTACCAAGCGCCGTCTACAAAAACGCCGAAGAATGTGCCGCATTTTATAACCCACCGGAAAGCTGCAAAGCTGAATTCGCCAAAGCCGAAGCGCTGCACCAGCAAGTGGCGCCGAAATATCAGACTCAGGCCGAATGTGAAGCCGACTTTGGTGCCGGCAATTGCCCTGAGCCTGCGGCGCCAGTGCCGGGACAGCAACAGGCCAGTTCCGGCGGTTTTTTTATGCCGATGATGATGGGCTTCCTCGCTGGACAGATGCTGAATAAAAGCAGTTCGGCGAAACAATCGGTACCAACACAACCGCTATACAAATCAAAAGATGATTTGTCGACCTTTCGTACCGCCACCAATCAGCCCGTAGCACGTCAGACCGGTCCGGTCAGTGTAATGCCGTCCCGTATGCAGGTGGCGCCGGGGAAAATGGCATCACGTGGCGGTTTTGGTGCACAGGCGCAACGGCGTAGTGACCAGCAAAGCGCCTCCTCCGGCGGGTAAGGATTAAATCGATGAAAAAGCTACGGATAGCCGAACGGCCGGGTTGGCGCAGTTATGCCGAATCGGTTGGCTTTAATTTTCACACCTTTGACGGTGAACCCTATTGGGACGAGTCGGCTTATTACCAGTTCAGCCTGCAACAGATTGAACAGGATTTAGAAGGACCGACCGAAGAAATTCATCAGATGGCATTGTCGCTGGTACCGGAAATTCTGGCCAGCGAACAGTTGTTACAACAGCTGGATGTACCTGCGCCGTATTGGGATTGGATCGCTGCCAGCTGGCAAAGCCAGCAACCACATTTATACGGCCGGTTAGACCTGGCCTATGACGGCAACGGTCCGGCCAAATTGCTGGAACTGAATTACGACACGCCAACCTCGTTATATGAAACCGGTTTTTTCCAGTGGGTCTGGCTGGAAGATCAGCTGATGCGCGGCAAACTGCCAGCAGGCGCCGATCAATTTAATTCTTTGCAGGACCAGCTGGAACACCGTTTTGCCACGCTGAACCTGCTGCAACCCGTCTATTTCAGCTGTGTCGCCGACAATATCGAAGACAAAGGCACTGTGCATTATCTGATGGATATTGCCATGCAGGCCGGCATCGACGCGCGTTTTCTCGGTTTGGATCAAATTGGTGAAATTAACGGCCAGCTGGTGGATACCGACAACTACCCGCTCCAGTCTTTATTTAAACTGTATCCATGGGAATTCATGCTGCGGGAAGATTTTGGAACGCACCTGAAAAGCAGCAACACCCGTTATCTGGAACCGGCCTGGAAGATGTTGTTGTCGAACAAAGGTATTTTGCCTTTGTTGTGGCAGAAATATCCGAATCATCCCAATTTGCTGCCGGCGTTTTTTGACACAGAACCCGCCGCCACGCTTGGTGCTGGCTGGGTGCGCAAGCCACTGTATTCACGCGAAGGCGCGAATATCGAATTGGTCGATCTTCAGGGTCAGCGCCTGCAGGTCGACGGTCCTTACAACGATAGCGGCTTTGTCCGTCAGGCCTTTCATCCGCTGCCAAAATTCGGCGACAGCTATACACTGATTGGCTCCTGGCTGGTTGGCGACAGCGCTGCCGGTATTGGTATTCGGGAAGACAATTCGCTGATCACCAAAGACAGCTCGCGGTTTTTGCCGCATATCATTCTGGATTGACCTGTTATCGCCATGGGCAGTCGTTTGCGCTGCCCAAGGCGCAATTTCTGAAACCCCTGCGAAATCACACACCTGCCCTGATATCAAAAATTAATCAGATAAAAATCACATTCTTGTCTGAAAGCTGATTTTGACAACGCTGTCATTTGTTTCATCTTGGTTGCAGCAAAACAGGCACTCCTCCATGGACAGCTCACACAAGGACAAGTGCAGTACAGGGATTCAGTAAAAACGTCCCCAAGCGCCCGTCATGCTACTGAAAACAAAATAAATCTAAATCAACAGGCAGGACTTGATATGCAAACTCAATTGATCACGGCAAGCCGACTGGGCTGGCTGTGTACCGCGCTTTATGGCGCGCAGCTACAGGCCGCTTCCGTCAACTGTACCAACCTGGAAAGCTGGCTTGCCAGTAAAGCGTACAGTGGCGGCTCGACGGTTCAGCATGAACAAAAGGCCTATAAAGCCAACTGGTGGAATCAGAACAAAAGCCCGGCGCAGTATGCCAATCCGTATCAGGAATGGACCAAACAAGGCGACTGTGATGGTGTAGTGGCAAATCAGCCGCCACAAGTCAGTCTGACTGCGCCGGCAGCTGGCAGCAGCCATAGCGCCGGCACTACAGTGACACTGAGTGCCAATGCCAGCGATACCGACGGCAGCGTCAGTAAAGTGGAGTTTTATGTCGATAATCAACTGGCCGGCAGCGACAACAGCGTGCCATACAGCCTGAACTGGACAGCGGTTGCCGGTAACCACAGCGTCTACGCCAAAGCGACCGACAACAAAGCGGCCAGCAGCCAGACGGCGCCGGTCAGTTTCAGCGTCAGCGCCGGCACGAATCAACTGCCAACAGTCAGCATCACAGCACCCGCCAACAATGCCAACCTGAATACCGGTGAAACTGTCTTGTTCAGTGCCAACGCCAGCGATGCCGATGGCAGCGTTGCCAAAGTGCAGTTTGTGTTAAACGGCACTGTGATTGCGGAAAAAACCGCGGCCCCTTACAACAGTAGCTGGACCGCTGTCACCGGAAATCAGCAACTGACTGTGCGGGTGATTGATAATCTCGGCGCGCAAAACCAAACCAGTATTCAGTTCAGTGTCAGTAGCAGCCAAACCGGCCATGCCGCCTGCCGGCCTGATGGTCTGTACCAGACGCCGGGGCTGGATGTGCCTTATTGCACCATCTACGACCAGCAGGGTCGCGAGAAAATGGGCGCTGACCATCCACGCCGGATCATTGGTTATTTCACCAGCTGGCGCACCGGTAAAAATGGCCAGCCGGCCTATTTGGCCCATAACATTCCGTGGGACAAAGT
>JAIXSW010000080.1 GCA_027484495.1 Gammaproteobacteria bacterium | reverse complement strand
TCCGCCGATTTTATCGGTGTCAGACGCGATGGTCGTGGCTAAATGTGTCGGCAAGCTTGAACTGGTTGTGGACGTGAAAAAAACACCGCTAGTCGATTTTGCTGCCAAAATGGAGCTGTTATCGCAATCCGGCGTCAATATTGGTGGCGTGATCCTGAACCGGGTGAAAAACGACACCTCCAACTATTACGCGACATCGGCCACACGCGCCAAACAGCCGTCTGCGCTACGCCAACTGCTGCACGATAATTTGCGGCGGGCCTGATCGGCTTTACTGTTCGTCTTCTGCAGCTTCCACACTATCGAGACAAAATAACAACTGTTGACGTGCATCCAGCAGTGACTGGGTCGGCAATTGCACTTGCCGGGCATGATCCGGCCGCAGTGCCGCATGTAACGGCAGTGCCGTCAGGCCTTGCATCGCCACTTGTTCAACCTGTGGGGTTTTAATCAGCCTTGGCACATCACGCGGTCCATATTGCGCGATCGATGGAATAAATGGCCGCAATTTGCTGATCAGTCTATCGAGAAACCAGGTACTGACTTCGCCGCCAATAATAATGGTCTGACAGTTAAACAAGGTTTCCAAGGTATGGATCGCCACCCGCATCGGTTCGGTAGCGCGATCAAACCACAGGTTCAGTTTGTCGGCCTGCGCGGCGAGACGGTCAAAACCGTCGGCGGAGTCAAGTTGTAGTCCCGGCAGTTTTTTATCAACAAATTGCTGCAGTGATCGCACTGACGCAAAATCATTTAGCCGGCCAAAATCACCGTTGCTGTGATCTTGGTCTGGTGTCACAAAAATCTCACCCAAAGCCCCTGTTAAGCCATGTTGTCCCTGCAATAACCGCCGTTCAAATACAATCGCCGTATCAATTTGCTGGCCCAGATGGATATAACAAAAGCTGTTCAGCTGGCGCGCCTCACCATGCAACAGTTGCCAGGCTGCGCAGGCCGCCGCCGTATGAGCGGCACAGACCGGCAGTTGCAAAGCCGTTGCCAGCTGTTGTTGCAGCAGCAGTAGTTCCTGATGGCGTTGCTCCGGCTCACTGACCGAGGCTGACACTATGGTCAGACCGGCACCCAGCAGCTGGCTGTGGTTATGCGCCGACTGTTGCAAAAACAACGTACTGAACTGACCAATCTGACTGATCAGGCTGACATCATTTTGTCGCGGCTGCGTCTGATGCTGTAACAACTGACCGGCTAAATCGCTTAATGCCAGTTCAATGCGGGTTGGCCAGACCCGGATGCCCAGACTGAACAAGCCCGGACCGTTTAGCATCAGCATTGTTGATGGCTTGCCAACGCCAGCTTTCAGCTGACCAGTCTCGATCACCAGCTGATGCGCGATCAGCTCATCAACCAGATTGGTGATGGTCTGTTTGGTTAAAGCGGTGGACCGTGCGAGATCCGCACGCGACAACGGGCTTTGGGTAGCCACTTGTGACAGCACCAGCCGAAGATTTAACGATTTGTTTTGTTTAGAGTTAGAGCCTTTCATGCAAGGGCCTTGTCTGGCGTTTGTGCACGAACTACGTGCCAGGAGATCGGCCGTTATTCTTGACCTGAAGCGTCGGCAAACGCAAACAATTTGTAAGTTTAAAGTTATTAGTAAAAATGATTGACTTAATGATGCTGGTTGGAATATAACCAATCTATCAAAGTTGTGAATAAAAGGTGTCGAGTGAAACAAAAAATACTGCAGTGGCGGCAGCTAGCTCTGATGTGCCTGTTGCCAATCCTCAGCCCGCTGGTCAGTGCGTCGACGCCTGCGCTGGATTTAACCCGTGCAGCCCGTGCTGAACAGGTGATATTGACACCGGCCCAGCAACAACAACTGCACACGACGAAGCGCCGTGCCGCACTGGTCTGGCACGGCTCCAGCGCCTGGATCAATGCGGTGACAGCCGGTGCCCGTGCCGAATTTGCGGCCGCCGGCGTCGACGTAGTTGCAGTGACCGATGCCAATTTTGATCCGGCCCGGCAAGTGGCGGACATTGAAAATGTCACAACGATGCGGCCTGATTTTATTCTGACGCTGGCGATTGATCCTTCCAGCGTCAAAAGCAGCTTGCAACGGGCGGTGAAGCAGGGGGCAAAACTGGTGCTGCTCAGTAATCCGATCGCCGGTTTCCAGCATCCGGCTGATTACGCCGGCATTGTCACCGACGACATGCTGGGTATGGGCCAGCGTGCAGCATCAGTGCTGGCGGAGTACAGCAACAAGCCATTGAAAGTTGGCATGATTTTCCATGATGCTGACTATTTCATCACCAATACACGCGACCAGGCTTTTGCTAAAGCGCTACAGGCTCATCCCCAGTTACAGCTGGTCGCGCGGAAAGGGTTTGTCCGCGAACAGGAAACCAGCGATGTGGCGGCGGCCTTGCTGTTGCAACATCCGGAACTGGAGCTGATTTATGTGTCATGGGACAGCGCTGCCGAAGGCGTGCTGGAAGCACTGCGCGCGGCTGGGCGCAAGGATATCCGCGTCGTCACCCATGATTTGGGGGTCAACAATCTGCTGGATCTGGCCCGCGGCGGCAACATGCTGGCGACGATCGCGGACCAACCTTATCTGATTGGCCAGACCATGGCCAAAGTCGCGTTACTGGCTGAACTGCAACAGCCAACACCGGCCCTGACGCTGGTGCCATTTGACACCGTGCATCGCCACAACATCAGTGAAGGCTGGTTACGGGCCTTTCACAGCCCGCTGCCACCAGTATTACAACCTTTTATTGCAACGGAGAACAGCCAATGACCACTCAGACCCAGGCGACGATGCTGAAGCAGCTGCTACTGCGCCGCGACGCCTATATCTATTACATCTTTCTGATTGTACTGAGTTTTTTTGCAGTGCTGCTGCACGATACAGCCTTTTTAAGCCTCGACAATTTACTGAATATTGTCCGTCAGACCACGCCGGTGACGGTGATGGCAGTGGCGCTGTGTTTTGCCCTGGCGGTCGGCCACATTGACTTGTCGATTGGCGCCGTGGTCGCGGTCAGTGCTTTGGTCGCCGCGTTGTTGTTACCGCAGTATGGCGTGTTGGTTGCGACCGTGGCTGCACTGGGGCTCGGGGCGGCGGTCGGCTTTCTCAATGGCGTACTGACGGAAAAATTACAGGTGTCGAGCCTGCTGATCACGCTTGGCACTATGAGTGTACTGGCCGGCGTGGCGCGGCAGCTGACCGGGATGGAATCGGTGCCGGTGCTGCATGACGGCTTTATTTTCTGGTTTGGCGGCGGCGAGCTGTTTGGAATTCCGACGTTGTTGCTGTGGACTGTTGCAATGGCACTGCTTGGCTATTTGTTACTGAATAAACTGCGGTTTGGCCGGCATTTATTGGCAGTGGGGGGGCAGCCGCAGGCAGCCCGCGCGATGGGGATTGCGTTACAACGGCTGCGGGTGCAGGCGCTGATGATTTCGGCCACTGGTGCGGCGCTCGCCGGCTTGCTGTACGCAGGCCGGTTGCAGGGCGCGCGCTATACGTTGGGTGAAGCGGACCTGCTGACAGTGATCGCAGCAGTAGCGATTGGCGGTACCAGTCTGTTTGGCGGCCGGGTCTGCATTCTTGGCGCCGTACTTGGCTCCTGGCTGATGGGGATGATTAATAACGGCCTGATCCTGTCTGGTTTTTCCACCAATGAACAAATGGTGGCGCGTGGCGTGATCCTGATTGTAGCGGTGGCAATTGGTGTGCGGGAGGTGAAACATGGTTAGGAATGCATTGGGGCAGGTCGCCTTAGAGATCCGTCATCTCGGCAAATCTTTTGGCGCGGTCCAGGCGTTAAAAGATGTCAGCTTTTCGATCCAAAAAGGCGAAGTGGTGGCGCTGCTTGGCGACAATGGTGCCGGTAAAACCACGCTGGTGCGTTGTCTGGCCGGTATCCATCAGCCGGACCGCGGCGACATCCTGTTTAACGGTCAGCCGGTACAACTGGCTAATCCACAGCAGGCGCGCGCCCTCGGCATTGAAACGGTGTTTCAGGATCTGGCGATGGTGCCGGAGTTTGATATCGCCGCCAACCTGTATTTAAACCGGGAAATTCTCAGCAAAAACCCGTTGCTGCGGGCGATTGGCTGGCTCGACAAAGCGGCGATGGCACGGCAGGCACGCAAATCGCTACACCGGCTGAATAGCCGGATGCCAGATTTTGGCGCGCGGGTGCAGAGTCTGTCCGGCGGTCAGCGCCAGGCGATCGCGATTGCGCGTGCCGTCAACTGGGGCGCTGATCTGGTGATTATGGATGAGCCAACAGCCGCGCTTGGTGTAGAGCAAAGCGCACAGGTCAACGAGCTGATCCGGCTGATCAGCTCGCAGGGCGTGGCGGTGCTGTTAATCAGTCACAACATGCAGCATGTGCTGGAAACCTGCGACCGGGCCGTGGTGCTGTATCAGGGCTGTTCGGTAGCAGATGTCGCGCTTGGCGACGTGACCAAAGAACATCTGGTGGCGCTAATTACCGGCGCAGCCTTGGCCGCCTGAGGAGCAATGATGAAACATCGGATCCGGCAGCTGATCGACAGCCTGCCGCTGGAACATAAAGTCGGTCAGCTGTTTATGCTGGCGTTTGCCGGGCCAGATCTGGCTTATGCCCGCCAGTTGGTCGAGCAATATCAGATTGGTGGCTTTTATCTGACCGACGACAATGCCGCCGACCCACAGCAGGCGGCCGCGCTTAATCTGGAGCTGCAAAAGCTGGCGGCGCTGCGCAGTGTCGATGCGCCGCTGATTTTGGGCGTGGATCAGGAAGGCGCCTGGAGTGTGCTGACAAAATATACCGACACCGGGCCCGGTAATCTGGCGCTTGGCGTGGTCGATGATGTCGCGCTGACCGCGCAACAATATCAAAGCATGGCGCTGCAGATGCAGGCGCTTGGTTACAACACAGTGCTGGCGCCATGTGTTGATGTGAACACCAATCCGGATAATCCGATTATCGGCCAGCGTTCGTTTGGCGCCGAGCCGGCGTTGGTATCACGCCATAGCAGTGCAGCGGTGACGGCAATTTTGCAAACCGGCATGCTGGCCTGTGCCAAACATTTTCCGGGGCATGGCGATACGGCCACTGACAGCCATAATGGTCTGCCGGTCGTGGATCTGGCGCTGTCCGAATTGCTCGATACGCATCTGCAGCCTTTTGTTGCCGCAATTGCCGCCGGCGTACCGTTGCTGATGACCAGCCATATTTGTTATCCACAGCTGGACGCTGAGTTTCCCGCCACCTTATCGCCGGCCATTCTGCACAGTTTGCTGCGCCAGCAACTGGGCTTTGATGGCGTGATCCTGACCGACAGCATGAATATGGGCGCGATGCGCCGCCATTATAGCCCGGTGGAGGCCGCAGTGCAGGCGCTGCGCGCCGGTGCCGACATGATCATGTTAAGCGAAGAGCACTACGAAAACGCCGTCACCGACTATCAGACGCTGCAACGCCAGACCATCGAGGGCGTAATTGCGGCAGTACAAAATGGCGAGCTGGCACACAGTGTCATTGATGCCGCGCTGCAGCGGGTGTTGCTGCTGCGTTATCAGCTGGCGGAGCCCAAAATCCAGCCAGTGCCTGATGGTGGCGCGCTGGCTGCTGCAGCGGCCCGCCGCGCCTGTCGGGTACTGCGTGATCAAGCTGGGCTGCTGCCGCTACAGCAGCCATTTTATCTGGCCTGCCTGGCCGAGCCGGCCGAGTACGCGCAGATCTGCAATAGCCGCGGCATTGGTCCGAACGACGCGATACCGGCAAGCAGTGTGGTGCTGGAAGCGCTGCAACAGGCTGGCGCTCAAGTCGAAGTGCTGAGCTGGCCCGCGCTCGCCGGCTGGCTGGAACGCGGTCAAAGTCCGGATTTGCCATTGTTGCTGCTGAGCGAAGACTATCCGTTACCGGGCAGCCGGCTCAATCTGCCGCGTCAGCGCGAGCGAGTACAGCAATGTCTGCAAGCCTGGGGTGGGCAAGTGCTGCTGTTGGCGCTGCGATCTGACACAGAACTCAGTGCTTATCCACAGTTGCAAACTTATTTGTGCAGCTATTCCAGCCGGCGTTGCAGTGCATTGGCGGCCACCGCGATGTTGTTGGGGCAGCCAGTTGAACCTCAGACAGAACCAGTCATGATTTTGTAAATAAAACGAAATTTATTTTAATTAAATAAATAGTCAAAACAATTGACAAATAATTAGTAAAGCAAATAGACTAAAATTTAAGCAGCAAAGGTAAGACAATAATGTTGCAGTTCTGATGTCGGGAAGCATTCGGATTGTGTAGTAACTTGTTGATATTGCTAGCGCTGTAACTGTCCAAAACCAAAAATAATACACGGGGAACTACAGATGAACGGCAAAATGACTTACCTGGGCTGTTGCGTAGCCGCTGCGTTGTTAAGCAGCACCGCAGTCGCGCAAAGTAACAAAAATGTAAGTGCAGACGATGGCAAAATTGAACGGATCTCGGTCACCGCCAGCAAACGCAAAACCTACCTGATGGAAACACCGGGCGCGATCACGGCAATTAGCCAGGACCAACTGACCCGAGGCGGCATCAAAGAATTACGTGAACTGACCACCAGCATTCCAAATACCCAGTTTGTGGTCTCCGGCACTGATTCCGGCATTCAGGCATCGATTCGCGGTGTGCGTTCCGGCAACAACACTGAAATTGGCGACCCGGCAGTCGGCGTACATATCGACGGTATTTATTCGCCACGGCCCCAAGGCGCCTTAGCGCTTTTGTACGATGTGTCGCAGGTTGAAGTGTTGCGGGGGCCGCAAGGCACCTTGTTTGGCCGCAACTCGACTGGCGGCTCCATCAACGTGATCCCGAATAAAGCGGACACCGCAGATTCTTACTCCAGCGTGGTGCTGGGTTATGGCAACTATGCGCATAAACAGCTGCGCGGCCTGACCAATATCGCGGTCAATGACCGCTTTGCGCTGCGGTTTGCGTTGATGGCGGACCGCCGTGATGGTTACATCCAGCAGGATTATGACGTACGGGATATCAACAGACCGGACATCAAAGATCCATTTACCGGCAAGCCGATGGTCGCCGATGGCCGGCCCGATACCGACCAGCGTGAAAACCGCCGTGTCGGCAAAGAAGACTACTACAGCAATGCCGATAAACAGGCGGTGCGGGCTTTGGCGCGTTGGGTGCCAACCGACAAACTGACCTGGGATCTGACGCTGGAACACTTTGCTGATAAAAGTGCCGGTGAGCTGTTTCTAAAGGACTGTAAGCAGGCCAAAGGCACCGTTGATCAATGTACGCAACAACAGTTCTACGCCAACATTAACGTGCCGGGCGATATGGACATGACCATCGACACCACACGTTCGCATTTGAACTGGTTAATCAATGACTTGTGGAGTGCCGACTATCGTTTCAGCGTGGCCGATCAGGAACGTTATCAGTTGTTTGACGAAGACGCCGGTTTTGCTGCCGCGCCTAGTCGCGCCAAGCTCGACAGCTTCAGTCATCCATTGTTATTTGACCGCTACGCCCGCACCGATGCGCAGTTTAAATCGACCATCCACGAACTGCAGTTCACCTATTCCAGCAATGACCTGAAGTTTGTCACCGGTGTGTTTTCGATGCGCGAGAAAAACAAAATCAAGTTTGATGTTGAACTGGTGCATGGCCTGCGCCATTCCGCGCTTGGTTATCACCCGGCGGCATTCTCTTATCCGCAAGACGACCGGCGCGCCAATGCCGATGCGGTGTTTGGCCAGTTTGACTATCAGCTCAGCGACAAACAGCAGCTGACTTTTGGTTATCGCCACACCCGTGACGAGAAAATCGATAACGGTGGTGTCGGTTATGAGCTGGTGTTCAGCGACAAATACTACAACGGCAAATATGACCCGAAAAAAAGCGGCAGCATTCAGGGCGACAGTCTGACCAAAGAGATGGGCACCTACCCACCACTTGGCCAGGTATTAACGGCAGGCCGGCGCACTTATGCCAGTGAAGACTGGCAAAAAGGCACCTGGAAACTGGGCACCGATTATCGCCTCGATAATAACGACTTGTTGTACGCCTTTGCGGCGACCGGGTTTAAAGCCGGTGGTTTCTTCGAAGACTTCGACATCTGTGATTGTGGTCAGTACTCCAACCTGCCGTATGGGCCGGAAGAAGTGTTGAACTACGAAGCTGGTTACAAAGGCGTTCTGCTCGACGGCAAGATGAACCTGTCAGCGGCACTGTTTTACAGCGACTACACCGATATGCAGGTCACCAATAACCAGAAAGTCGGCACCCGGCCGGATGGCAGCGAAAAGACGCACAACGTCACCACCAATATTGGCGAAGCGTCGTTAAAAGGCCTGGAACTGGAACTGGACTACATTCCCTGGGTCGGTGGCCGGCTGACCGGTTATGTCGCCTGGCTGAACGCGCGGGTCGAGGACATTCCGTTTGAAGATGCGTATTACTGCAGCGAACGGCTGGAATATGGCCAAAAACCTTGTGCAGGCAAAGTCGACATCAGCGGCAACAGCCTGCCGTACTCACCGGACTGGTCCACCAGCCTGACACTGAAACACACGCTGGAACTGACGCAGGGTTATGCGCTGGAGCCGCAGATCACCGCACATTGGCAAAGCAAAATGTACACCTCGCTGAATAACTACGATGGCGCGCATTTATCCGATGCTCAGGACGCCTACTGGAAAGTGGATGCCAGCGTGCGGTTATTGCCGGCGCAAGGTAGCTGGTGGCTGGAAGCTTATGGCAGCAACCTGACTGACGAAGTGGTGCGCAATGCCAACTACTTCCAGTTCCGCGACGGTTTTATCCGTTCTACATACAACCCGCCACGGATGTACGGCGTGCGGTTTGGCTACGACTTCTGACAAGGATAGTTGACGGGCTGATACCGGAAGTTTTGTGCTGACGGTATCCCTTCACGGCGTTGCGTCCTGAGCCGGGCCCGGGCTCAGGGTATTACGCGATGGCTTTCGCCAACCCTTCTTATTAAACGCAGGAGTTTTCGATGCATATTTCATTTAAAAAGCGGCCATTAAACCGGCTGTTCGCACTCTGTTGTTTGGGCTTAAGTTCGCAGGCACTGGCCGCACAGGGCAGTTTCCAGCAATTTCTCGATACGATGCGTGCTTTTGAATCGGGCATTGACCCGGCCAAAGCCGCTTTTTACCGGCAGAACCTGGATCAGCCGGTCTACAACTACGCCAAAGTGACGGCGCCGGGCCAAATCATTCGCGATCCGGTGACCGGCTCGATGATTTCTGAAGCCACCACCATCCGCGAATTTTTTCAAAAACTTGGTGTAGCGTCTTTTTATAGTGAATTTCCGGCCAACGAAGCGGCGATGTTCCGCACCATGCAATACAACTCGCTGAATGCCTGGGGTTTTATCGGTTACCAGCTCGGTGAGGCCGTGTTGATTTCGGCCGGTTATTACAGCCCGAAACAAGTTACCACCGGCAACGAAACGCTCGATAGCTTTTATATTTTTATGCCGGACAGCACCTGGGCCAATGGCGTCAAACAAGCCCGTTCCGAAATTCCCGGCTCTGGCGGTAATTTTATTCTGGCGACTGATACTAACCGCTGGCAAGGCAGTTTTGTCGGCAAAAACGGCGTCAGCAGCTTTGCCGACTTAAAAGTGCCTGATAAACAAGAAGTGGTGATCCGCGACGTGATGCGGTTTAACTATGGCGTGATGACAGAACTGCTGACCAAAGCCAATATGACCTGGGCACAGGCCTTAGCAAAAAGCTGGCCGGGCAAAGACGAAGCCGGCAATAACATCACCATTCAGGCGACGATGTCGGGTTTACTGGCGGCTGCCCATTTGCGTGGTGCCTGGGGCACAGCGGATTTACTGATCAAAAACCAGCAGAGCTGTGATGAGCTCGGCACCTGTATCACCACTTATATTCATAAGTTTGGTGGTTTTGATACCATTTTTGATACGCCGGCCAATGACCAAATCAGCGGCAGTCCGTACAACGAAGTGTTAGCGGCAGGCTGGGGCAATGATGTGGTACAGACCGGCGGCGGCAAAGACCTTATTCAGCTGAATCAAAGTGCCAATGGCCGGACGCTGGTGAAAAACTTTACCGTCGGTGATGACCGCGTGGTCCTGCGCGGCTGGTCGGTGGCCAATCCGCTGGCGAATCTGATTGTGACCCAAGGGGTACAAGGCGCTGAACTGAGTTTTGCCGGCCAGACGCTGGTTCTGGAAAATGTCACAGTCGCGCAAGTGCAGGCGAATGTTGGCGCCGTGATCCAGGCCGGGCAAATTTATCCGCTGGCCTGGAGTGGTAAATCTGTCGTCAACAACTTTAACCCGCAAGCCGACCAAATTCGTGGCACCGCTGGCATCGACTTTAAACACCTGAAAGCCTTCCAGGACAATGGCAGTCTGTTTGTCGGCACTCAGGCTGCAGACGGTGGCATTTATTCCTGGATTGAACTCAAAGGCGTCAATCGCAGCCAGGTGAACCCGGAGATGTTTGTTGATGTTACCGGCAGCTACAACCGTTTAGGGTTCACTGTTTTGCTGACCAATACCAGCTGGAGCTGGGGCCAGACCAAAACGGTCGACTATTTTAAAGCGGCAGATACGACGCTGAATTTAAGTGCTTTCCCTTATACCTTCAGCACGCTGAAGCTGACACAGGATGGCACCACTACTGTGGTCAGCCTGGTTGGCAGTCAAAGTCAGGGCGATACCAAGACGCTGCGTTTGCTCAATACCAAAGTTAAAGATTTAACCGCAGCGAATTTTTATGGCCTCAAAGGTGGCAGCTTCAGTGATGTGACTATTGATGACCCATCCAATGCGATTTATCACACCATCAATGCCAGCGTCAGCGGTAGTGGCGGCGTGATTTCACCAAGCGGTGCAGTGCAGGTGCGGGACAACACCAATCAGCTGTTTACCATCACGCCGAATGCCGGTTTTAAGGTGAAATCCATTTTGGTGAATGGCGTGGCCCAGCCGGTCAGCAATAGTCTGACGCTGACTCAGGTCAAAGCCAATGGCACTGTGGTGGTCAGTTTTGAGGCGGGCAGCAGCTGTACTACGCCGGTCTGGGAAGCGACCAAAGTCTATGTCGGTGGCAATAAGGTCAGCTATCAGGGCTCTATTTATACTGCACGCTGGTGGACACAAGGCAATACGCCCGGCACCAACGAAGTCTGGACCAAAGGTGCAGCCTGTCAGTGATGCTGTGATGAGTGCGATGTAACTTCGGCCGGCATCCTGTCCGGCGGGAGATATTGCCAGCCGGTCCCGCAATGGACCGGCTTTTTTATGTACAGGATGTTCGGTATCGCGCAAACGCATGGAGCAGTTTGCGGCGATGTACAGGATGAAAAACGCCCGCCTTTTGCTGCGGCCATAAAAAAACGCCACAGCAGTGGCGTTTTTCTTGAAGACCAGACCGATATTTAGTGCTGCAAAAACTCCGGCGCCAACGCCAGTTCTTCGTTGCGGTTAACACCCACGCCACGGTCAATCACGTTTTGCGC
>JAIXSW010000196.1 GCA_027484495.1 Gammaproteobacteria bacterium | reverse complement strand
CAATGTGCATTACATTCCGATCCATACTCAACCGTATTACCAACATTTGGGCTTCGACTGGGGACAATTTCAACAGGCCGAACAGTATTACAGCCAGATCATCAGTTTGCCGCTTTATGCCGGCATTACGCCGGCACAGCAACAACAAGTGGCCGACGCGCTGCGTCAGGCTTGCAGCGAGATCTGAACAATGAAAACCGCAATTATTCCTGCCCGTGGCGGCAGTAAACGCATCCCACGTAAAAATATCCGTCTGTTTAACGGCAAACCGATGTTGGCCTGGTCCGTCGAAGCCGCCTTGCAAAGTGGAGTATTTGACCGTGTCATAGTCTCCACCGACGATGCCGAAATTGCCGACGTGGCTCGTCAGGCCGGCGCCGAAGTACCGTTTCTGCGCCCAAAGTCCCTGGCCGATGATTTCACCGGTACGGGACCTGTGATCACCCATGCAATTCAATGGTTACGCGAACAACAACAGCCGCCCTCGTTGGTTGGATGCATTTATGCCACAGCCCCCTTGTTATTGCCATCTGACCTGCAACAAGCGGCAGCAGCCCTGGTGGCAAATCCGGCTCTGAAATTTGTGTTCTCCGGTTGCCGCTTTAGCTTTCCGATCCAGCGCGCTTTGTACCGCAACGCGCAGGGCCAGATTGAACCAGTGCAACCAGAAGCGATCCCCAAACGCTCGCAGGATCTGCCAGAAACATTTCACGACGCTGGCCAGTTCTATCTGGGTCAGGCCGACGACTGGTGTAACGGTTTAGCGATGTTCGCGCCGCACAGTTTTTTGCAGGAACTGCCGCAACACCGGGTGCAAGACATTGATACTGAAGCGGACTGGGTACGGGCAGAGCTGCTGCAGACTCTTTTACTGCAGACACCGCGGAGTCGTTGATGCAGGTGCTGTTTCGCACGGACGCGTCTGTAGCCATTGGCTCGGGACATCTGATGCGATGTCTGACGCTGGCACAGGCACTCAGACAAGCCGGTCATCAGGTGTATTTTGCCTGTCGGCAACATCAAGGACACCTGCTGCCACTGTTAGCCGACCTCGGCTTTACCAGCTTCACCCTGCCGCTGCTGGCCAATCCGCCGCAGCACGGTTATCAGGCCTGGCTCGGTTGCAGCGAAGCGGAAGATGCATCAGCTTTAATCGCTTGTCTTGATCAAACACCAGTCACCACAGTGCAAAGCCCCAAGATGTTTGATTGGCTGGTTGTCGATCACTATGGGCTTGGCGCGAGATTTTGTCAGGCGCTGCGTTCAAGATGTCGTGCTGTGCTGCAAATAGATGATCTGGCCAACCGGCAATATGACTGCGATGTACTGCTTGATCAGAATTTAGTGCCAGACTTCGCCAGCCGTTACCAGACATTATTGCCCGATCATTGCCAGCCATTATTGGGCCCCCGCTTTGCATTGCTCAGGCCCGAATTTGCCGGCTTTGTCCCGACCAATCGGCAATGCACTGCGTCATTTAATGCCCGGTCACCTGCCCGCATTCTGGTGTTCTTTGGTGGCAGTGATGCGCAGAATTTCACCAGTCTGGCAATTAATGCTTTGCAACAGCTTCAGGAACCGCATTGGCTGGCCGATATCGTGATCGGTCAGGCCAACCCGCACCGTCTGTTGTTGCAGCAACTTTGTGCACAGGACCGGCGTCTGACCCTGCTAGTACAGACGCCAGGGATGGCAGGGCTGATGGCAGCTGCGGATTTGATGATTGGCGCCGGCGGCGCGACACACTGGGAACGGGCTTGCCTGGGGCTACCCGCCATTGTCGTCGCGCTGGCGGACAATCAACAGGCAACAACCCAGTATCTGGCCAGCCTCGGTGCTTGTATTGATCTGGGTCCTGCGGACCAGCTCAGCGCCGGACAACTGGCGCAAGCAACCGCCACGTTGCTCAATGATGTGACCCTGCGAGCCCGGATGTCGGCAGCAGCGCAGCAACTGGTGCCGGCAGGTGGTGGCGTGCCCCATCTGCTGCAGTTGTTGCAGCAATCGACAGCAACTCGCACGACCTGAGTTTTCATTTAACTGGAGCAGCGTAAATGGCAGCAGTCCCCACCATTGAACTGGGTTCTTTTCAAATAGGTGCAAATCATCCGCCTTTTATCATTGCCGAATTGTCGGGCAATCATGATCAGTCGCTGGACAAAGCACTGGCGATGGTCGATGCCGCCGCAGCAGCCGGTGCACATGCGATCAAATTGCAAACCTACACTGCCGACACCATGACACTCGACATCGACAGCGGTGACTTTTTTATCGATAACCCGGATAGTCTCTGGTTCGGCCAAAGCCTCTATAAGCTTTATGAAATCGCCAATACCCCCTGGGACTGGCACGCCCCCATTTTTGCCCGCGCCAAAGATCTGGGCATGCTTGCGTTCAGCACACCGTTTGATTTAACCGCAGTCGATTTTCTCGAAAAACTCGACGTGCCCTGCTACAAAATTGCTTCTTTTGAAAATACCGATCACGCGCTGCTCGCCGCCGTGGCGCGCACTGGCAAGCCGGTGATTATGTCCACCGGCATGGCCAGCCAGAGTGAGCTGGCTGAAGCAGTGGAAGTGCTCAAAGCGAACGGCTGTCAGGCGCTTATTTTGCTCAAATGCACCAGCAACTATCCGGCAGAACCGGTGGACGCAAATCTTCGCACTATTCCGCATTTAGCTGAGCTGTTTCAGTGTCAGGCGGGTTTATCCGACCACTGTACCGGCATTGGTGTCGCCGTTGCCGCCGTCGCCCTGGGGGCCACTGTGATTGAAAAACACTTTGTGTTGGACCGCAGCGAAGGCGGCGTAGATGCAGAGTTTTCGCTCGAGCCAGCTGAACTGAAAATGCTGGTTGATGAAACCCGCCGCGCCCATCTTGCCCTCGGCGGCGTGCATTATGGCGTCACCGCTAAAGAAGTGGCTTCGCGCCGCCATCGCCGCTCTTTATATATCGCACAAGACCTCAAAGCCGGTGCGGTACTGAATGCGGACAATGTCCGTGCTATCCGCCCGGGACTTGGTCTTGCGCCTAAATATCTGCCCATGCTGCTTGGTAAAACCGTAAAGCAGGATGTGGCGCGTGGCACCGCACTGAGCTGGGATTTGCTGGCATGAGTGCGGCGTCGCAGCCAACAATCCGCGCTTATGGTGTTGATCTGACGCCCGTGTTGGCCACTGATTTACCACAGCTTCGCACTTGGCGTAACAGCCCGGATATTGCCGCGCAAATGCTGGACCAACGCCAAATCAGCCCAGAGGCACAACAGCTGTGGTTTAGCCGCATCAGCAACGACGCATCACAACAACATTTTGTCATCCGCTACAAGGACCAGCCGGTCGGCGCCTGTAATCTGAAACAACCTGACGGTGAAGCTATAACAGGCAGCGCCATATTAGAAAGTGGTTTTTATCTGGCTGATCCCCGCTTTCGCGGCTCTATGTTGGCGTTTTTCCCGGCACTTGCGTTAAATCAGTATTGCTTCCAGACACTTGGCTGTACGACACTGCTGGCCCATGTCAAACTGGATAATCAGGCTGCGCTGCGGTTTAACCAGCAACTGGGCTATCAGATGACACAACAGATCAGTCAGCCAACACCTGACGGACAGGTGCTACTGCAACAAATGCAGCTGGATTTAAGCGGATTCACCCAAGCGGCCAGTCGTTTTGCCCGCTTTGCTGGTCAACCGTAACCAGCTCACTGAACAGAGGTTCCGATGCAACATCAAGAATTACAACAAAGCAACACGCAAAAACTGCAACAGGCGTTTGCCACGGCATTGGCGGTTGACCCTGCGCTGATCAACGACGACCTGGCCTACAACAGCATCCCGCAATGGGACAGCACGGCCCATATGTTGCTCATCGCTGAACTGGAAAACAGTTTTAATCTGCTGCTGGATACCGACGACATTATCGACATGAGCTCAGTGGCTAAAGCGCGCGACATTTTAATCAAACATGGCGTGGTCTTTGGATGACAAGCACTGCACCACGACCGATCAGTCTGATCACCGGCGCCAGCCGCGGGATCGGCGCGGCCTGCGTGCAACAGCTACAACAAGCTGGTCATCAGTTGATCCTGGTGGCACGCGATACTACGGCTTTACAGGCGCTGGCAGCACCGGACGATTTAGTGATCAGCGCTGATCTGGCAGATGAAAGCCAAATCCTCGCCTGTTTTCGTCAGGTACAACAACATTTCGGCCGGTTGGACCATCTGATCAATGCCGCCGGTATCATGCAAGACAGCGCGTTAGCACTGACTAAATCGACCAGTCTGGCCGCACACTTTCAGCTTAATGTCACCGCAACCTTTCTGTGCTGCCAGCTGGCAAGTCGGCTGATGTTGCGGCAAAAACGCGGAAATATTGTGAATTTTGGGTCCAAAGTTGGCGAAAGTGGCAGTAGCGGTCAGGCAGCTTATTGTGCCAGTAAGGCCGCAGTGTCGGGCCTCAGTAAAGCCTTAGCAAAAGAGCTGGGGCCGCAGGGTATTCGCGTCAACGTGGTCGCTCCGGGCTTTATCGACACGGCTTTAACTGCCCACTATCACGAGGCACAGCGCGCTCAACTAACCAGCCAGACGGCATTGCGCCGGCTCGGCACTGCCAAGGATGTCGCTGCGGTAGTCAGTTTTCTCTGCTCAGATGCTGCCGGATACATCACCGGCCAGGTGTTAGCCGTTGATGGCGGATTGGTGCTATGAACCTGCATTTTGCCAAAAATCTGGAACGTTTTGGCACACAAACCGCTTTATTGCTGCCAGACGGCACCGCAATCAGTTATCTGAAACTGGCGCAGCTGGCCGACCATTTTGCGCAGCGTTTTGTCCAGTTTGATGTCTGGCCACAGCAGGTTTGTGCTTTGCTATGCCGCAATAATCTGACGACTGTGGTGGCATATATGTGTTGTTTGCGTCACCAGCGGCCATTGCTGTTGCTAGACCCAAACCTGCCGCAAAGCCAACTTGACCCACTAATCCGACAGTTGGAGATTGCGGTACTGATTGACGATCTGGGCACAATGCGCCGCGTCAGCGCCAGCGCCTTCCGGGCCCGGCCTGACTTGGCGTTGCTCCTGAGCACCTCTGGCAGTACCGGTGATCCAAAATCGGTGATGTTATCGCTGGAAAACCTGCACAGCAATGCGTTGGCTATCTCGCGGTATTTGCCGCTGCAGATGTCCGACGTCGCCATCACGGCACTGCCACTGCACTATTCCTATGGCCTGTCCGTGCTAAACAGCCATCTGTTATGCGGCGCAACTGTGCTGCTGACCGACTACTCGGTTATGAACAAAGAATTCTGGCAATTGATGCGGGACTTTGCTGTAAACAGCCTCGCGGGCGTACCGTTTAGCTATAAAATGTTGAAAACGCTGCGTTTTGAACGACTACCACTGCCTGCGTTGCGTTACCTGACCCAGGCCGGCGGGCCGCTCAGTGACGACTTGCGTCAATACGTGCAATTGCTGGCAGAGCAAAAACAAATACCGGTGTATCTGATGTATGGCCAGACCGAAGCCACCGCCCGTATTGCCTGGCTCAGGCCGGAGTATTTAGCCGAGCACGCCGAATGCATCGGTGAGCCGATCCCTGGCGGCACATTGCTGCTGCGTGATGTCGAAAGCCGGGCGGAGATCAGCGAAGCAAACCTTGAGGGCGAACTAGTATATCAAGGGCCCAATGTGATGCTTGGCTATGCACAAAACTCAGCTGATCTGCGTTCCAATGACAAAATGGCAGAACTAGCTACCGGCGATCTGGCCATCCGACGGCCTAATGGCTTGTTTCAAATTACTGGCCGGTTAAAACGAATGCTGAAAATTCAGGGGAAACGTTGGCAACTGGATCAGCTGGAAACACTATTGCTGCGCGAACGTTGGTCGACCGTTTGCACCGGACGCGATGACTTGCTGGTCGTTGCTGTCATTGATGCCAACGCCGAATCCACAGCCGCCGCGGCAGTCAGCGCATATTTACAGACCACGCTGTTATTACATCCCAGCCTGTTTAAAGTACTGCTGGTGCGGGATGTGCCCTACACCAGTAACGGTAAAGTGCATTATCACGCGCTGCTGCGCATCGCCACCGGCGAGACCCTGACTGAAGGTCCGGGCGGGAGTACTCATTAATGCAAGCGCCATGGCAGCCATTAACTGAAGAAGCGCCGTATGGTTTGACCGCACAGCACAAAACGCCCCGATTGCTGGCAGAGCTGATTGCGCTGAACGGTCATCATCAAACTCACTGTGTTTTATACCAAAGACTGCAGCAAGCGTTGCCGTTCTGCCAACAACAACCCAATAGTCTGGCTGAATTGCCCTATCTGTCGGTACGGTTGTTTAAACAATTTGCCCTGCAGTCGGTGCCGGACAACCAGGTATTTAAAACCCTGTATTCGAGTGGCACGACCGGCCAACCATCGCGGATCGTATTGGATAAAGACGCTGCGGCACTACAATCCAAAGTGCTGGTGCGCATCATGCAACACTGGCTTGGTAAAGACCGCTTACCGATGCTGATCATTGACCATCCGGGGGTCGTCCAGGATCGCAGCAACTTCAGTGCCCGCGGTGCCGGCATTCAGGGTCTGGCCTTTATGGGGCGTAATCATTGTTATGCGCTGAATGAAGATTTATCAGTCAACACTGCGGCATTGACTGCATTTTGCCAGCAATACGGCCAGGGCCCGGTGTTGATTTTTGGTTTTACTTTTATGGTCTGGCACTGGCTTTCCCAGTTAACACCGGGCCAGGTCCAGCTGCCCGGGGCTATTTTGCTACACAGCGGCGGCTGGAAAAAGCTGCAGGCCCAGGCCGTCGGCAATATTGAATTTAAAGCCAGACTGGCACAGGTTGCCGCTATCCAGCGGGTGCATAACTTTTATGGCATGGTCGAACAGATTGGTGCAGTGTTTGTAGAATGCGAACAGGGTCATCTGCATTGCCCGGCATCCGCCGATGTGCTGGTGCGAAACCCACAAAACTGGCAACTGCGTGAGTATGGTGAGCCTGGCGTGTTACAGCTGCTATCTACATTACCCCGTTCTTATCCAGGTCATAGCCTGTTGACCGAAGACCGTGGCGTGATCCTTGGCGAAGACAACTGCCCCTGTGGTCGTGCCGGCAAATATTTTCAGGTGCTGGGCCGACTGGCGCTCGCTGAAGCACGCGGCTGCAGCGACACGGTCAGCCCACTGGCAGTATGAGGAAAAGTGCATGCAGTATTTAAACCCGGCAACGACAACGCCTCAATT
>JAIXSW010000417.1 GCA_027484495.1 Gammaproteobacteria bacterium | reverse complement strand
GGAATAAACAACAAACAAGGTTCGTTGATGGCATAACGACGATCATTAACTTCGACACTGCCGCTGCCGGCTTCGATCAAGTGCAGATAAGCGCGGCCACTTTGCGGGCAAAACTGGGTTTTCTGACAACTGGTGCCGTGAAAATATACCGATGCCTGAGGTGAAAAATGTGCGAGCAATGGGGTTAACCGATCCATTTTGATACTCTCTGCAATTGATAAGATACTTTTTGTTACCATTCGTTCCGGATAATAGCAGTCATTCGAAAAAGCGCCAAGTCGCTACTGACTGTAAGGAACATCCAATGACTGCCAAATTCCACCTTCGCATTAACCGCGCAATTTTTAAGGCGTTAGTGCTGACTTTGTTTTGTACTGGTTTGTTCAATATGGCTCAGGCCCAGAGCCGTGAACAGGCGATTGCCATCGATTATCTGCAGGGCGAAGGCGATGTGCAGGGGTTAAAACTGGCGTATCAACATCATGTCGACTGGTTATCCGGCCTGGACCCACGTCTGACCATGTTGTTTGAAGCCAGTGCCAATTTCTGGCGTTACGGCCCGACCAACAGTTCCGACAGTAACGCTGTGCTCGCCGTGTCGCCGGTGCTGCGCTACCCGCTCGGACAGGCGTTTGACCTGCAATGGGACCTTGAATTTGGCATCGGGGTGTCATTACTGGATGACACGCGTTTTGCCGGCAAAGACGTCAGCACCCACTATCAGTTTGAAGATCGGTTGGGCGTCGTCGCCTGGCTGACACCCACTGAAAGTCTCACGCTGCGTTATCTGCATTATTCAAACGCAGGCTTTAAACGGCCAAATCCTGGTCTTGATTTTATCAGCCTGTCCTATGGCTGGTATTTCTGAGGAGGTCCAGATGCAACGCTTAGTGCTCGCAAAAATCAGTTTATTGCTGCTGGCTCTGCTCCTGCCGCAACAAGTACCGGGTGCCGCCACCCAGCCGCTGCCGCAGGCGGCCACCAGTTCGCAGTGCAGTGAGCCGGTGGTACGCAAGCTGGATCTGGAGTTGCGCCGGCTCAGTCAGGCCTTGCAACAAACCAAAATCAGCGCCGAGTCTGCGTCGCAGCTGCAGCACATCGAAGATCTGTGGCAGCAACTGTTTGCACTCGGTCAAAGCCCGGTATTAAACAAGCTCTATAACCAATATCAGGTACAGGTGCAGGTCGCATTACACGGTCACGCTGAAATTTCACCCCAGAAACAGGCCAGACAAATGACGGCGCTGCGCCAGCGCCTGCTGGCCGCGCTCACGCCAACGCCCTAACGGTTGTGACCGCTTCACGCCAGAAAAAAACTGATTTTCGCTGCCTGCCCTTGAATTCTGCGCCAGCAACGCCAATTGAACAGCTATACGCAGCGCGTTATTGACCGCTGTAGTCCTTTGTCTTGTTGCCATGGAGCTGCCTATGTCTGTTACCCGCCCTTTATTAACCGCTGGATTGGTATTTTTGCTGACCAGTTGTGGTTATCTCAGTGAAAATCCGAAAACTGCACTGGAGCAACAATGGTTGCAACAAGATCCGCAAATCGCGGAAGCGGTCAAACAAATTCGTGAACAAGGTCTGGCGGCTGTGGCCGGGAGTGCTGAAGCCGGCACAGTAGCAGCTTGTGTCGCCAGCCGGTTGGCGGCAGACCCAATGGGGAAACTCATTACTGTTGAAGGTGCTTTGGTCGAATCAGCCAAAGTGGCGCAATTACTGTCTGACATTGAACAGGTTTTTTCGCAGGAACTCAGTTTTGACAGTGTCGCGGCAATGCTGGAACAAGGTGCGGATGCAGCGGCTTATGCCAAGACGCTAATCGATCAGCAAGGGTTGGAACAAGCGCTTGCGACGTTAAAAACACTGGTGAGCCAAACCCAGCAGTTCGCCAGCAAAGATTTAGGTGGTCATTTACAAGCGTTGATCAGCACGTGCAAAGCCTACGAAGTAAAAGAAGCCACACCGGCCGCGGATGCCAGCAAAACCTGATCGGAGCAAATCAAGTCAGTAACCGTCACGCCGGTCAGCTCAGCTCGCTGATCCGGCGTAAATGAGCGGCATAAAAACCGTCAAAACCAGAGGTCGCCGGGCTGATGTGTTGCTCAGACAGCAGCTGAAAATCCGGCCGGCAGGCCAAAAAGGCGTCAATCTGTGCGCGGTTCTCGGATGGAAATATCGAGCAAGTCGCATAAACCAGCTCGCCGCCGACGCAGAGCATTTTGCTGTATCGCTGCAGGATGTCTTGCTGCAAGACTCTGAGCTCCGTCAGACGCATCGGCGCGCGCCACTTCGCATCGGGATTACGTCTGAGTACACCACTGCCACTGCACGGCACATCCAGCAACAAAAAATCCGCTTTGCCAGCCAGACGTTTAATCGTTTTGCTGCTGCTGATCAGGCGGGTTTCAATATTCGCAGCACCGGCCCGGTTGGCGCGCTGCTGCAGATTGTCCAGCTTCCATTGTTCGACATCCATCGCCAATAGGCGGCCTTTGGCTTGCATCCTGGCAGCAAGCGCCAGTGTTTTGCCGCCAGCGCCGGCACAGGCATCGATCACCCTGCTGCCCGGTTTGACTGGCAAAGCGGCCGCTATCAATTGTGAACCTGCATCCTGTTGTTCAAACCAACCCAGTTTAAACGCTTCAGTTTGAAACAAAGCGCCGTCGGAGGTGATCTCCAGCGCCGAATCGACATCGTCAACCGCTTTACTCTGAATGCCCGCCTGTGCCAACGCACGTTGCAGCGCATCACGGTTGGTTTTTAATGGGTTGACCCGGATAAAACGCGGCGCTGCCTGTGCGAGCGCTGCGCGCTCTGCTGACCAGGCACTACCAAGCTCGGTCTGACCCAGCTGGTCAAGCCACTCCGGACAGCCATCTTGCAGCGCTGCCGGTAACTGCTGCCAGCGCTGCTGCAGCTGGTCTGAGCCGCTCTGCAGCGCATAATACAGTGCCACAGTGTCCGCTAAACTGGCGTCAGCGCCGGCCAATTGCTGATAGGCATTTAATTTGCGCAGAAAAGCGCCACAATGCCATACCACCTGACTTTGCAGACTGACCGCCGGCCGCGCGGCGCCAAACACTTGCGCCATCGCCCTTTCCAATTGTTGGTCCTGTTGCAGGACCAGTTGCAGGATGGCGTACAACAACGGTGATGTGGCTTCTTGCTGAACAAGTGACATGAATAATTCCGGCAGGTCAGGCTGCTTAAAAGAGGCGCGATCATAAGAGCTGCGTGTCAGACTGGCAAGTCCTGTACAGTCGGCCGGCGCTTTAAGCGGAGATCAGGCTGACATGTTGTAATTGCTGCTGGCGATATTGACTCGGCGACACGCCGGTCCACTGGGCAAATTGCAACCGGAACGCCGAGCTACTGGTGAAGCCACAGAGACCCGTCACAGACTCAACCCGCTCGCCACGGCTTAACAACAATTTTGCCTGCTCAATCCGGGCTTGTTGCAACCATTGCTTGGCACTTTGCCCGACGCTGTGCTGAAAATGCCGGTCAAAACTACGCCGGCTCATGCCGGCCTGCCGTGCCAATTGATCAATGTCCCAGGGCTGAGTCAGATCTGCCAGTACCGCGTCCAATACCGCACTTAATGTTTTACTGGCGGTTGATACCGGCAGCTCGATAAATTGCCGTTGCCCACCCTGGCGGCTAAACGGCACCACCAGCCGCCGGGCTGACCGATTTGCCTGTGCTGCACCAAAATCAGCTTCAATTAACGCCAACGCCAAATCAATACAAGCGGCACTGCCGGCAGAGGTAAAGATCTGGCCGGCCTGCACATATAACGGATCGGTATCGAGTTTTATGGTTGGAAACAGCCGCCGGAATGCGTTGGCATATTTCCAGTGTGTGGTGGCGGTTTTCCCCTCCAGCAAACCGGCATAAGCCAGGATCACCGCGCCGGAACAAAAACTGACCAGACGGGCGCCCCGTGCTGCAGCGTGCTGCAACGCCTGGAGCAAGGCTTGCGGCGGCTTTTCTTCAATATTGCGCCAGCCTGGCAGCACTATGGTATCCGCCAGCTGTAACTGACCGAGATCAGCCGACAAATGTAGCGCCGAACCGTCGCCGAGTTGCAGGACCGGTCCATCGGTGCCAATCACCTGACTTTGATACCACGGCGAATTGGTCCGGCCGTGGCTGACAAAAATCTCCACTGCGGCGCCATATTCCAGCATCGATAGGCCGTGATAAGCGCAGATGACCACGCGGTGAGGCGCTTGGGTAGACATAAATTTTACTCACTGATTTGACTACACAGCATTGTGCAGGTGCTATGGCAGGTCAGCAAGTTCTTGGCTGAAAACAGGCGTTCTTTGTCATTTTAGCCAGTGTTAGCACTGGACTTCCTTTGCTGAAATAGCGCTGTGTTTATTCAACCCACAGGAGTAGTCCGCATGACCTTAGCGAATAGTCAGTTCACAGCTACCAAGCCACAGAGCCCTTCTTTGGTTTGTCAGTACCCGGCCGCAACAGCAGACGCAGTGATCAGCTGGTTTAGTCAGCGCCTGCAGTTTGAAACCGACTGCAGTGATGTACACAGTGCGCTCGCAAGCGGTGCCGATGATTTTGTCCTGCTGGATGTGCGCGGTGAAGCTGCGTATGCCCAATCCCATGTGCCCGGCGCGCTGAACTTGCCACACCGGCAAATCAGCCCGGCGACGTTGCAGGCGCTGCCAGCAGATCGGTTGTTGGTGGTGTATTGCGCCGGGCCGCACTGTAATGGCGCTGATCAGGCCGCGCTGAAGATCGCGAGGCTCGGCTACCCGGTGAAAATGATGATTGGCGGCCTGCAAGGTTATCAGGACGAAGGATTTGCTGTGACAGCACCTGTTGCAACGGGCGATCAAGCACTGCAATGTGGCTGTTAAGCAACACTGGCATTCCAACGCCGCTTCAGTAAAAATGCAGCCTGATAGATTTTTCAGGCTGAATTTCATGGCGTTTTATGCCGACATTTTTCTGCAGTTTCTTCGGTTGGGCGCCATTTCGTTTGGTGGCCCGCCGGCGCATCTGGTGTATTTTGAACGCCATTTTGTCGCTGAAAAAGCCTGGCTAACCAAGGCGCAATACCAACAACTGGTCGCGCTGTGTCAGTTTCTGCCGGGCCCGGCCTCCAGTCAGGTCGGTATTGGTATCGGCCTGCAACGCGCTGGATATACCGGTGCCTTGCTGGCATTTCTTGGCTTTACGCTGCCATCTTTTGCGCTGATGACCCTGGCTGGTTTGTATGGCCTGCAGTGGCTCGGGGCTTCTGCAATCCAGGGTGCACTTTGTGCGCTGGTCGTTATTGTCGCCCATGCGATTTTTTTGATGAGCAAATCGCTGACGCCGGATTGGCCACGCCGGGCTTTCGCCGTGCTTGGTTTTGCAGTTTTTTTGTCGGTGCAACAACCGGCGCTGCAACTGGGGGTCTTATTGTTGTTTGCCTTAGCAGGTGCTTGGAGGCTCCGACCGACGCCTGTTGCACCGGCCGCAATGCCAACGACCGCCCTGCCAAGGTCCACACAACCTGGACTTATCTTGCTGCTGATTTTACTGGTGCTGCTGCTCGGCCTGCCTGCTCTGGCTATGTTTTACAGCCAGGCGCCGCTTTTGCTGTTGTTCGAACGCTATTTTCAGGCTGGGGCGCTGGTGTTTGGCGGAGGGCATGTGGTGTTGCCACTGCTGGAGCAACAGGCCACAGGCACCATCGGTCAAACCGAATTTCTCGCTGGTTATGCCACAGCACAATTAATGCCCGGTCCACTGTTTAGTTTTGCCGCTTATCTGGGCGCTGCCGCCGGAAACGGCGTCACGGGCGCTCTGGTGGCGACAATTGCCATCTTTTTACCCGGAGCTTTATTGGTAGCAGCGATCTGGCCATGGTGGCACCGGCTAAGTGCGAACCGCACGCTACTTGGCGCTGTGGCCGCCGTCAATTGCGCTGTGGTTGGTTTGCTGGCTGCCGGTTGGTGGCAGTTTGTCGTGCCTCACGCGGTCACCACCAGCTGGCATTGGTTGTTTATCGGTTGCGGCATGGCGCTGGTGCTGCGTGGCTGGTGCACACCGGTGCTGTTGGTTCCGCTTGGCAGCCTGCTTTTTTTCCTGGGCGCAGCGTTGTAAAAGGCAAAGCATCGGTAGTTTTACAGGCTCTTCGTTTTGCGCAGTTGTGTCTTGTATCTATTCTGGATTTAAATCATACAAAGAATAAAGTATTCCCTTTATGGTCATCCGACCGGAGCACAACGATGTCAATTTGCGTAAAACGCGCCCCGCTGCTCGGCGCAATCCTGTTACTGCTGAGCGCTTGTCAGACTGTGAACTCCCAGCGGGTCGACCGCAGCCAAACGCCAGCACCGGCGACAATTCCCCAACAACACCAATTACTCGAACATTGGGTCGTTGAGGCGGCACCGCAGATCGCCGGAACTCCTGATCCATATCGGCTGCAAATTCTATTCACCGAAATTCAGCGCGATGGCGCTGGCCGAGCTGTTCTGCGTGAACATCAGTACCGGGCTGATGCGGAATATTTGTATCCGGCGTCAACGGTGAAACTGGCGATCGCCGCGCTGGCGCTGGAATATCTGCAACAGCTGGCTATCTATGGAGTGAACGCTGACGCTGTGATGCAAACAGAGCCATTGTTGCCCGGCGATGTGCTGATCAATCGCGATGACAGCGCTGCGTCCGGCCTGCCGACTGTGCGTCATTATGTGAAAAAAATCTTGTTAGTCAGCGATAACGACGCGTACAACCGCCTGTATGAATTGATGGGACAGCAATACATCAACGCACGGCTTGCGACTTTGGGTTTTCGCGATGCGCAGATCTTACACCGGCTGGAACGACCGCTGAGTGCAGAAGATAACCGGGCCACCAATGCCGTTGTGTTTTACGACACGACGGGCCGCTTGTTATATCGCCAGCCAGCCCGTGTCGCACCGGCACTGCCAGCACGGCCCTTTACCCCCGTTGGCAACGACTATCTCAAAGACGGTTTACTGCAGGGCAAGTCGCTGGATTTTAGTCAAAAGAACCGCTGGACTTTGTCCCATATGCATCGGTTGACGCAGCTGATTATGCTGCCTGAAACAATGCCGGTCGCCGCACGCTTGCAGTTGACTGCAGCAGACTCACAGTTTTTGCAGCAGCAGATGGCGCAGTTGCCGGGCGACAGTCAGGACCCACGTTATGACCCAGCTCAGTATTGGCCGACTTATGTCAAATTT
>JAIXSW010000434.1 GCA_027484495.1 Gammaproteobacteria bacterium | reverse complement strand
CATGTTAACCTGATGTTTGCCAGTTGCTGTAAATTTCTGAATTTTGAGGTTTTTTCCGGCAATCGCACGCGAAAATCCAGAAAATCTGCTGGTCAGGCTTGCCAATATGCATAAACCACCAATACTTTGCTCAAAGCATTGCGTTGCATGCTTCGATCCCCGAATGGATGTTGACTAGAGGTTGTTATGCAGAAGAAATTTTTGACCGCCGCTGTACTCTTATCTGTGGCTGCTTTTACCGCCCCGATGACACAAGCTCAGGAACAATGGGGTGTCTCACTGTGTGAATACACCAAAGCTGACGACAAAAACCGCATCCGTAAGCTGTTGTCGGACAATAAAATCAACTTACGTAAAATCTATGATGCCGTGCAGTGCAACAAAGAATCACTGATTAAATTTGCTATGCGCAGTGACGCTTATGAAGTCGGTTCATTTTTTGTCAAGCAGATGCCGGCAAAATCACTGCAGGCAGAAGACCTGGAAAATTGGGCGAATACCAATGGGATGGGTCAATCTCCACTGATTAACGATATCAAGGCCCGGATCGGTGCAGACTAGTCCAGGTACACCCATGTTCTCCAACATGAAATAACCACGCCGGCATTTGCCGGCGTTTTTTATCTCTGTCGCTATTATCTTTAGTGTCTCTATTGCCGCATGCCAATTTTCCAGCTATTGCTATGGTGGTTGGTATCGCAAAAGCTGGAGGTCATGATGCAAGGTGTCGTTTACACCGCGTTAGCGGATATGGTGATTGAGCAACTCGGACTACCGGTCTGGGAACAAATACTTGACGCTGCAGCGCTGCCCAGTCAGGGCGCTTATACCGCGGGTGCCCGCTATGACGATTCGGAGCTGTTACAGCTGGTGACTTTGCTGAGTCAGCATACCGGCATTGCTGCGCCGGATTTAGTGCGTAGTTTTGGCAGTTACCTGTTTAGTCAGTTGTATGCGACTTTGCCGCCAGAGCTGCAATCCTGCCAAAATTTGCGCGAATTTCTGTTAAAAATTGATTCGACTATCCACAAAGAAGTGAAAAGGGTCTATCCGGATTCATATTTACCGAGCTTTAAATATGATGACAGTAATCCTGGTGAATTGATTATGTATTATCAGTCCCGGCGGAAAATGTGTTTTGCAGCCGAAGGCTTAATTCAGGGCGCCGCCCGTCAGTTTCATACGGACATTCAGTTGAGCCACCCGGTTTGTATGCATCAGGGCGCTGACTGCTGTACTTTAATCGTGCACTTTCCGGAACCAAAATGAGCGAACCTTACGACTACTCGCGGGCCTGGCAACGGGAAAAACTGGCGCGCCAGCAGGCCGAGTTATTGTTACAAGACAAAACCCGGGCCTTGTACGAAAAAGTACTGGAACTGGAAGCCAGCAAACACGAGTTAGAACAGGCGCAAGAACAGCTGCTACAAACGCAGAAACTGCAGGCGATTGGCCAGCTGACAGCGGGGCTGGCGCATGAAATTAACAATCCACTGGCGTTTTGCCTGGCAGATGTACGGACTTTGGCTGAATACCAGCAGCGGTTGTCGGCGATGTTAGGGGACGTGGTGCAGCAGTATCCCGATACCGTAGCCATACTGCAGCGGGCCAATTCGGACTGGTTGCTGGCAGATTCAGCGGACATCGTCGCGCAGTTGGAAGCAGGAATGGGCCGGATCCAGCAGATTGTTGGCCAACTGCATCATTTCAGTGTGTTGGGGCAGTCCGCCGCGGTCAGAATGTCGTTGGTGCAGTTATGGAGCAATGTCTGGATGAACATTGCGCCAACCCGACTGACAGAGATTGAAGTCCAACAACAGCTGTGTGATGTCCAGGTTGAGGTGCACTGCACCGAAATGGTCACAGCATTGACCCATATTGTTGATAATGCGCTGAAAGCACAGCCATCTTGCATCCGCTTGCACTGCGAGCGTCAGACTAAGGAGCGGGTGATTGTGGTGATTGAAGACAACGGACATGGCATGTCAGCCGAGGTGCTGTCACGGGTGTTTGATCCGTTTTTTACGACCCGCGATGTCGGCGATGGCCGCGGGCTTGGGCTGACGGTCAGCTATGCCATAGTCCGGCAGCACGGCGGACAGATCGAATTTCAGAGTAGCCCGGGGAAGGGCACCGTCTGTACCATCACTTTACCTTGTCTGGATAGCTGATGAAAAACAACAACGCCGGCAGCTGCCGGCGTTTTTGGTTTGAACCCGTTGTTTAGTAGCCTGCCGCCTGGCCGTCTTTACGAGATTCTGAAGCACCATAATAGACGCCGCTGACCGGGTCTTTTTTGATCGCCTGATACCCACCATAACCCCCCAGTCCATAGCGGATATCGTGACCTTTTTGCAGCAGCTGCTGGACAGTCTGCCACGGGATACCACGTTCCACTTCGGTGTAGCCGCCATTCTCCAGATACATACCGGTATTGTCAGTAGGTTCGGTATTGCCCAGATGCTGCCAGCGCGCGGCATCACCGGCTTCCTGCAGATTCATGCCGTAGTCGATCATGTTGACAACAATCTGCACATGGCCTTGCGGCTGCATCGCACCGCCCATCACACCAAAACTCATATACGGCTGGTTATCTTTGGTGATAAAAGCCGGAATGATGGTGTTGAAGGGGCGTTTACCCGGTGCATAAGCATTGTGGTGTTTCGGATCGAGCGAAAACATCTGGCCGCGGTCCTGGAAGCCAAAGCCAAGGCCCGGTACAACCACCCCGGAGCCCATGCCACGATAGTTACTCTGGATTAATGACACCATGTTGCCGTCTTTGTCGGCGGTAGTCATGTAAATGGTGTCACCGCTGTACAGATGCGGATTGCCGGCATCGACCCGTTGCGCCGCTTTAGGACCAATCAGTTTCGCGCGCTCCTTGCCATAAGCTTCAGAAATCAGCTCTTTGACCGGCACTTTGGCAAAATCCATATCGGCGTAAAACTTGGCCCTGTCTTCAAACGCCAGTTTCTTCGCTTCGATCAACGTATGCAAACTTTCCGGACTGTTAAAGCCCATACTTTTCAGGTCAAAGTTTTTCAGGATCTGCAGCATCTGTAAGGCGGCAATCCCCTGACCATTCGGCGGTAGTTCCCACACATCATAACCACGATAGTTCACCGACACCGGCTCTACCCAGGTCGAGCTGTGGCTGGCGAAATCGTCATAACGCAGATAACCGCCTTCTTTTTGCATAAAAGCATCGATTTTTTTCGCGATAGCGCCTTTATAAAACGCGTCACGACCGCCGCTGGCCAGCTGTTTATAAGTGTTGGCCAGCGCCGGGTTTTTGAAAATGTCGCCGGTTTTTGGGCCTTGGCCATTGATGGTGAATGTGCCTTTAAAATCACCAGGTTGAGTCGACAAACGCGGCACTGAATTCTGCCAGTAATAGGCAATCAGCTCGGTCACCGGGAAGCCGTTTTCAGCATAGCTAATAGCCGGTGCTAACACTTTTTTCATCGGCAGCTGGCCGAATTTGTCATGCAGGCTGAACCAGCCATCGACCGCGCCGGGCACGCTGATCGGCAGCATACCCAGTGGAGGAATATCGGTGCGGCCCAGCTTTTTCACTTCGGCCTGCAGCTGTTCCAGCGTCAGTCCTTTCGGTGAGCGGCCTGAAGCATTGAGGCCATAGAGTTTTTTGTCTTTGGCGGACCAAACGATGGCATATAAATCACCGCCGATCCCATTGCCGGTGGGTTCCATCAGCCCCAAAGCGGCATTGGCCGCGATAGCCGCATCGATGGCGTTGCCGCCTTGTTTCATCACGTCCAGCGCAATTTGCGTGGCAAGAGGTTGACTGGTGGCCGCCATCGCCTGAGTGGCGATGACTTCAGAACGACTGGCAAATTCATGACCGGTGATGCGGTCGTAAGCCAGACTTTGCGCTGCTGGCAATAGCAGCAAAGGGATCAACAAAGACAAAGGGGTTACACGCATCGAAGCATACTCCGTGAGTAATTCAGCTGATAAATTAGATTAGTGATTTCGAAACTACTGCGAAGCCTGGATGATTACCAGACCACCGCGACCAAAGCCCCAGCACCGGAGACAGGCCGCAGCCGGGCGCATTGGTCATTACGTCAGCAGCTGGCATTATGGATGACAGCATCATCACATGTCGCCCAAAGGAATTGATTTTAATGAAAAAGCTGCACCGCCCTGAATTTCGTGTTGCCGCACTGAGCCTGGCTCTTGCTGGCCTGACTGCCTGTCAATCCACGGTGCCGCCGCTGGACCCGCTGATTGGCGACACTGGTCAGCCGCTGTCGGCGGTGGCGCAGGCCGCCGATGTCAAAACCTATGATTTGGCACTGGAAATTGACCCCGCAACGCAAAGTATCAGTGGCGTTGGCCGCACCGGCTTTGTGCTGTTGCAGCCTTCAGCGCAGGTGGAATTAAAACTCGACAGCCGCTTTCACATCGACAAAATTGAAGTCGGCGGCAACACCGCGACTTATCAGCGCAGTGGCGGTGTGCTGACGATCGCATTAGGCGCGGAACAACCAGCCGGCAGCGCCGTGGCTGTCGCCGTGTTTTATCATGGTCAGCCACATGTGGCGAAAAACGCACCTTGGGCCGGTGGTACGGTCTGGGCAAAAACGCCGGATGGGCAACCCTGGATCGCCACCGCCGTGCAGGGCGAGGGCTGCGATTTGTTCTGGCCTTGTAAAGACCATTTTGCTGACAAAGCCGATTCGATGCGTATCCGCCTGACCGTGCCGAATGGTTTGTCAGCCGTCACTAACGGTGTGCTGCAGCAAATCACGCCGGTCGGCAAAGACAAACAGCAATTTGACTGGTTATTGTCGGTGCCGGCCAGCGATTACAACATCGCGCTGAATATCGGGCCGTTTCAGCGCATTCAGGACAGCTACACCAGCGTCAACGGCAGCAAAGTTGCAGTCGAATTCTGGGCACTGCCGGAGAACGCCGACAAAGCCAAAACCTTGTGGCAACAGGATTTATTGCAGCAAGTACAATGGTACGAACGCGTGCTCGGGCCATACCCATGGGGCAATCAGAAACTGGGTTTTGTCGAAACGCCGCATCTGGGCATGGAACACCAGACCGTCAATGCCTATGGCAAAGGTTATAAACGCGACGATAACGGTTATGACTGGCTGGCGCAGCATGAATTGGCGCATGAATGGTTTGGCAATTTAGTCACGCATAAAACACTGAATCACGCCTGGATCCATGAAGGTTTTGGTTTGTATATGCAGCCGGCTTACGCCAAAGATAAACTCGGCATCGCCGCTTATCATTACCAGCTCTACAAATCTTATCTAGGCCTGCTGAACTGTGATCCTGTGGTGCGAACCGGGACTGTCACGTCCGACGAAGCATTTAACCCGGATATTTACGGTAAAGGCGGTTGGACCTTGCATACGCTGCGATATCTGGTCGGTGAACAAGTATTCTGGCAAGCGACCCGGGAGCTGTTGTACGGCACGGCCGACACTGCGACTATCCCTTTCCCGATCACACCGAAATACCGCACGACAGAAGACTTTATCGCCATTGTAAACCGGTTAACCGGCAAGGATTATCAGTGGTTGTTTGATGTCTATTTGTATCAGGCTGCGTTGCCCGAATTGATCGACAGCACTGCCGGCACTGTGCGGACGCTGAGCTGGAAAGTGCCGGCGAATAAACCGTTCCCGATGCCGGTGCCGGTGATATTGAATGGTCAGCCGACCGTGCTTGATTTCAGCAAAGGACCGGTGCTGCTCAAAGCGTCGGATCAGCTGCAAATCGACCCACAGATGCAGATCCTGCGGCAGTTGCCGTTGATTGGTCTTTGTGAAGAAAATCAGCTGAAAGTGAAAAATAAACGCAAGGGTTAAGCGGGAGATGCGGTGCACGAGGTCCACTCGTCACCGCACTTTTTCATTTACTGCGTCAGGATCACCAACACGCCGCTCCAGTCGAGGCCATAGCTGGCACCCTGTAGCGGCGCAATTTCGACGCCAGTGTAAATGGCTAAAAACGGGATGCCGGCGGCGGTACACAAATCGCGCACAATTTCGGCTTCTTCACCGTCGCTGCCGCTGATGGCCGACATCCTGCCACCACAGTCGAAGTACAGCGCCAGCTTGCCGGTTTGACCGGCTGCTGCAATCTCTGCCAGCAAACGGCTGGTATTGTCGTGCGCTGATTGCATCATCAGCACCGGATCGCGGCGCATTAACATCACTTGTTGGCCTTTACTTAAATCGGCCTCAAATAACATCACCGCAGTATCGTCCGGTAACACACCGGTCATTAAACGCGTGACCAGCTGTTGTTCGTCCGGATCTGTGCTCAATGGCCGCGCCAATGCCAGGCTGGTGACCGGCAACGGCTTACCGCTTGGACCGTGTTGTAAATGCCGCCAATGCTGGCCACCGGTCAATTGATCAAACAACGGCACTATCGGCTGTTGATCAAGCTTGTACAGATAGGGGCCGAACACATCGCTGACTGTATAGCGGCGGTCCGATAAAGGCACACAACCATGCATGATGCAGCTAGTCAGTTGGAATTGGCCAGCGAGCTGCAGTGCACTGGCACTGTGCCGGCTGACACCATCACCACAGAATTGCCAGGTTAAATTAAAATTGCCATCGCCTAACAACCCCGCGCCAAATAGCGGTATGTGTTTTAAACGCGGATGATGGGTGCCGGCAATGATCGGGCCTGCAGGGATTAAAATCGGTGGCTGTTGTGGCGTTGCAGCAAACCGCACCGAATCAAAAAACAACAACAGACAGCGGCTGTCGGGCAGACTCGGCAATTGTCCCGCCAATACTTCGCCGGACAAATGCGGGTCGCGATAAATGTCCTGACTGGTCGCCAGCTGCCATTCCCAGTCATCGCCCGCCATAATCACCACTGCAGCGCATGGGCCTTGTGTCACACATTGATCTGCCCAGCAAAGTCCCATCGCGGAACCGCCAACAATCGGCACCCAATCGCCAAGTAAATGCCGCATACCAGCATAAAACTCATGGGCATCCAGATCGCCGCTGCAAAATGCCAGCGCCAGCCGCGGTGTGAGTTGAGCAGGAAGACCATTTAACGCTGAGGTGACGGCCTGAACTCCGGCCTGAAATGCTTGTACTGCTGTACTGTTCCCTATTACAACGTGCATCGGATCCCTGATGATTAGCAAAGTCGTGGTTTATTGTACCTAGTTTTGTTTAGAAATCAGCCAGATTTGTCAGGTTTAATTGTT
>JAIXSW010000117.1 GCA_027484495.1 Gammaproteobacteria bacterium | reverse complement strand
ACAGCAACAGCGCAACTGAAACAACTGGCAGAACAAGGCAGTACCACCGCTGCATACCTGTATGTGTCTGATCTGATGCAACAGGCTGATTTATCCGCAGAGCAGCGCCAACAGGCACAGCAATTGTTACGTCAGGCGATGTTGTCATTCCATCCGGAAGCATTTTATTTGTATGGGTATGGCCTGGAACGCCAATGGTTCAGCGAACCGGGCCGCACTGCGGCGGATTATTACCGGCAAGCTGCGGAGCGCTACTTTGGCCGCGCGATGCTGAAACTCGGCAATATGTATCGCGATGGTGATCAGGTCGCAGCCGATCCACAGCAAGCCAGTCGCTGGTTTTTTCTGTGTACCCGTCAGGGTGTGGCGGCTTGCGCTTTCCATGCCGGCGTGATGTTGGATGATGGTGAAGGTATTCCTGCTGATCCGGCCGGCGCTGTGCGTTTCTACAGCTTTGGCGCTGAACAAGGCTATGCGCCGGCGCTCAACCGGTTGGCATTACTCTATCTGTTTGGTAAAGGCACCAAAGCGGACCCGGCTAAAGCCGTCGATCTGCTGCAACAAGCCGCCGGCAAAGGCAGCATCAGCGCCAGTTATTATCTGGGCCTGCTGTATTTTGAAGGGAAAGTCGTCAGCCGCAATCTGAGTAAAGCCCACCAGTATTTTGAGCAGGCTCGTGAACACCCGAACGCCCGTCATTATTTGGACAACTGGCAACAACTAAGCACACAGCCGGCAAAATAGCTGGCTGCCTGAATCACCGCTTTGGTGCGGATTACAGCATTCTGTAGTCAATTCGTCACTAAATGTAATGCTGCTCGCGGTGGCAATCGGCCGTCAGTTAAGCTGATGGTCATTTCTTGATGGAGAGAACCCCTGATGTCAAAGATCCTGCGCCCGCTGCCGCTCGCTGCGTTATTAACCTCTATGTGTATTGCCCAGCCTGCGCTTGCGACTGTAGTTTTGGTGAAAACCAGCCTGGGTAATTTTGAAGTAAATTTGTTTGACCAGACGACGCCGGCCACTGTGACGAACTTCCTCAGTTACGTCAAAGCCGGCAGCTACAACGGTACTTTTATCCACCGCAGCGAACCCGGTTTTGTGATCCAGGGGGGCGGTTTTAAATACAGCGGTAACAATGCGTCGCCTTTTAGCGCTGTTGCCCAACAGGCACCGGTGCGCAACGAACCAAAATGGTCAAACGTTCGTGCCACAATCGCCATGGCCAAAGTTGCCGGCGATCCAAACAGTGCGACCAATCAGTGGTTTATCAATCTGGCCGACAACAGCGGCGGTAATCCGCAACTCGATCTGCAAAACGCTGGTTTTACTGTGTTTGGCCAAATCACCGGCAACGGCATGGAAATAGTCGATGCGATCGCCGCGTTACCAAACAAACTCAATGCCAGTTTTAACGGGGTACCACTGCGTAACTACACCAGTGCTGATGCCACGGCCCAGCGTGCAGTGACGCAGGACAATCTGGTGTTGATTGAAAGCATCAGCGTGGTGAACAGCGAAGTGAACAGCGCAAGTAGCCTGAATCCGAAAGCCAACACCGCGATTCTGCAGCAACAAACGAACAGTGGCAGCTCAGGCGGAGCCTTTGGCTTTGTACTGCTGGGTCTCGGCGCTTTGCTGGCTGTCGCCCGCCGCCGTTAATTCAGCCAGGCACGCCGGACAATAACAGACCGCAGCCTCCGCTGCGGTTTTGTTTATTGCCCGCGGCAATAGCGGCAGCTGCCGGCACCAACAATCCGTAGTGCCGCTGACTACCGCACACTGGTTCGGCCGGCCGCAGCGCGGGCATATCGAAGCATTCACTTGTGACTCAATCATCGTTTGCTCCTGCTTCATGCCAATGCCAGATGTCGTTGTAACGTCGTCGCAGCGTCGGCAATATGCCGTTGCAATAATGCCACGGCCTGCTCCGGCTGGTTGTCCCGTAACAACTGCAGCAGTTGCTGATGCTCGGCCGCACTTTGTTCAGCATAGCCCAGACTAACCTGCTGAAATCCCAGATACATTTCCACTTTCAAATGCAGCTGCTGCAACAACTGCAATAACGTCGGCATGGCACAGGGCTGATACAGTAACTGATGAAACTGCCAGTTCAGCTCGCCATGCCGCAATGGATCAGTTCCCGCCTGCGCTGCCGCGCGCAGACAATCTTCTGCCGCCCCCAAAATGGCAAAATTCAGCTGCGGGATCGCCAGACGCAGTGCCAGCGGCTCCAGTTGCTGACGGATCAGACACAGCTCCTGCGCTTCCGCTGCTGACAGTGGCGGGACCATCAGACTGGCTTTGCCAGCACTGACCAACCAGCCTTCCGCCGTAAGACGGGCCAGCGCGTCACGCACCGGAATGCGGCTGGTCTGATAGTAGTCGGCAAGGGTTTGCTGTTTCAGCGGTCGGCCCTGCGGCCAAATCCGACGGCGGATATCATCACGGATCTGCAGATACAATTCGGCTTTATTCATCGCGCCCGCCACCGTTGTAACACTAACACCAACACCCCAAGCACCAGCCCCCAGAATGCCGATGCGATGCCAAAGAAGCTGACGCCCGACGCGGTCAGTAAAAACGTCAGCATTGCCGCCTCCCGATATGGTCCGTCGTTGCTGACGACCGATAAATTAGCGGCAATAGTAACCAGCAATGCCAGCCCGGCCACCACCGCCACCAGAGCTGGCGGAAAGGCTAAAAACAAGGCAACAATAGTCGACCCGGCCAAACCGGTCAGCAGATAAAAAATGCCGGCGGCAATCCCGGCGCGATAACGTGAAGCCGGATCCGGATGCGCTTCCGGCCCACTGCAAATGGCGGCAGTGATCGCGGCCAGATTGATCGAAAAATTGCCAAACGGCGCGGTAACCAGCGTCAATAAGCCGGTTGCAGTTAAGAGCGGCGACACCGGCGTCTGGTAACCCTGACTGCGCAGCACCGCGAGGCCTGGCACGTTTTGCGACGACATCGTGACCAGGAACAGCGGTAAGCCAACACCCAGCATTGCCTGCCAGTTCCATGTCGGCCAAACCCAGACTAACTGCACTAATGCAGGTTCAAGTTGTTGCACCGACCATTCCCCGCGCAGCAAGGTAAAGACCACGCCGGCCAGCAACACCAACGGAATGCTGTATCGCGGTAAAAAGCGCCGACCGAGCACAAACAGCACCACGCTGCCGAGCACCAACAGCGGCGCTTGCGGTAAATGCCGAAAAATGCCCAAGCCAAATTGCAACAAAATACCGGCCAGCATGGCGGCGGCAAGGGGAAGCGGTAACGCCCGGGTCACGCGATCAAACCAGCCGGACAGGCCCAGTAACAGCGTCAGTAAAGCGCTGAACATAAAGACACCGACGGCCTCCGCCAGGCTGTAGCCGGTCAGACTGGTCGCCAGCAAAGCGGCACCTGGTGTCGACCACGCCGTTAATACCGGCGCTTTAAAGTACCAGGAGAAGCCGATGCAGGTCACCCCCATGGCAAAACCAAGGATGCCAATCCAGCTGGCGATTTGTGCCGCATTTGCACCCGCCGCGGCCGCAGCCTGAAACACAATCGCCACCGAACTGGCAAATCCAACCAGCACAGCGACAAAACCCGCCACCCAGTGCGAGCCGCTCCAACCAGCAGGCAGCGCCCCCTCCTGTAGTGACGACTCATTCGGTGGGTCTTGATGTGGTTGTGGTCGGGTCATCAGCTGCTGCCTTCTTTAAATTTGCATACACTATATAAATTTGTATACATTTTTCAAATAATGCAAGTTTTATAGCGCCCGCGCGACATAACTACAGCTGGCGTGGATCTGCAGCTGCTGCTGTCGCGCCCAGGCCAAAGCTGCCTGCGTCAACAGCGCGGCGATGCCATGCCCGCGTAACTCTGGCGGCACAAAAGTGTGGTAAAAATCGACAGCATTGTGGCCGTTGATCTGCAACAACCGATAGTCCAGCCGCGCTTCGGCCTGTCCGGTCTGGTAGAGAAAACAACATTCCTGTGGTCGGTGTTCTGGTTGCATACCAGTGCTCCTATCTATTCCTTTTGCTGCCGGCGACAGACAAACTTTGCGCATGACAACGCTATCAATTAAAGTGAGCGTTAGGGGTTGTTGATGTTTGGTATTTGTTTTTGCAGCAGTTTGGCAGCTTT
>JAIXSW010000180.1 GCA_027484495.1 Gammaproteobacteria bacterium | reverse complement strand
GTCGCTTTAAGCGAAGCCGAGCGTCAGGCGGTCAATCCAAATGTGCTGTTGACGGATGCGTTGTTTAACCGGCTGAATCAGTGGGTAGATACACACTATCGCGATCAAATCAGCGAAGCCGAACTGGCAGATCCATTATTGCTGGTAGAGTCGCGCACTGCGCTGGATGAGTTAACTCAAATCCTCAATTTGGGTTCGGTCTACCGCTTCCAACAATAAGCTGGGGTCGATAATTTACGTATAAAAAAGCCACCTTGCGGTGGCTTTTTTTATGGTCAATCGACCTGTGATCTTTTAACGATCAGGCCGGCTCACTTGCCGGCCTTCACGCGTTCAGTTTAGCTTCGGAAATGTCTGACCATTAATCGCGCAAATATCTCTTGTTGTAAATCCTTCATCGTTTTGTAATGCGTCCACGCCAAATGGACTTGCCCAAGGGCGAGCTGCTTCATCTGTGGTATCTTCTGAACTGTAACTAAGCGCCACAGTCCGAGAACTCACATTTTCTGTACCAGCTGCAAAACCAGACACAACCACTTCGACATCGACAAAAGGCGCCATAGTCTTTGCATAAGTCAGCGTGAAATAAGCGATTCCGTCAGCACCAGCAGTGATATTTTTATCAACAGTGGTCACATTACCAGGCGTTAGCTGTTTATCACCGTTTTCGTCTTCACCTGCATCTAAAATACCATTCCGGTTTTTATCTTCCGACAAACAAGTCAGATCGTCAGTCGTTGTTGAGGGAACAGGTTCCCAGAACTTGAATGCCTGATTCACTGGCCGTTTAAACCAATGACCCTTGTTGTATCGCTTCGGTAATGCTGACACGGTTAAGACCTGATTTGGCACCGGATTACCGGTTGAATCTGTTACTAGAACCGCATATTTCTTTTTATACAGCACTTTGTCTGCAGATTCTTCAATGCCATTACCGGTTGCAAAACGGAAGAACAGCGTCCGGTTGCCCACTGAAATCGCAGTGGTGCCGCTAATCGCGTCATTATCTGAAATAGTCGCTTTGATTTTCAGACCTTTCGGATCCTGCGGATTACCACTGCCTGGCGTTGTTGTATCAGCTGTAAACTCAGTGGTCGCAATGCCCTGAGAGTTCGTTCTGGCAGTTGCCGGGCTTAACTGGCCACCAAAAGAGTCGACTAAGCTAAAAGCAATCTCTTTGTTTTTCACCGGGTTGTTATTGGCATCCCGCACAATCGCCTGAATGATGGCTTTATCACCAGGAGCCAGCTGCGCAGGAATGGCCTGCACTTCGAGCGGACGCGCCGGGTCTGGAATGGTCGCGATAAATTCGACAACTTTTTGCGTTTGCAAAGACGCACCACCACCGCGGGTATTGGCAGAGATACTGGCAAGGCCGGCAAAGGCAGAACGCATGAAGATTTGCGCTTCACCGGACGCATTAGTTTGGATAGTTGATACAACTTTATTATCTGCTAAACCTGCAACATCAGCCGCAATGACTCCCCGCGTAGTCGTAAAACCGACATCCTGAGCAGCAATGGGTGAGCCACTGCGAGTCCATTTTACGATCGAACTGGCAGGAGTATTCAACGCAATTTCAGGGATCTCAGCTTCGTTGGCAGGCTTCACATATGCGAATGCATCGGCATTTACTTCAATGCGTACTGTCTTTATGACGCCCAGAGCCGATACGGTAACGGTATCATTACCCGCATTAACTGCGGTATAGCGAACGGTCGCCCGGCCTGTGGCAGCATCCGTTCTGGGTGACGTGTTGCTAAAACTATTTTTCAGCTCTGAAGACAATGACAGCACTGTGTCCCGAATCGGCTTCGCTGCAGAATCGAGAACGGTAAAGGTCATATCAATACTGCTGCCAAGGACCACGGCTGGCGCCGACGCGACTTCGATATCAGTGCCAACTACTTTCAGCGTCAGATAAGATTTTGCTGTACCGGCACCTGCAGTTGCGCTGACCAGAATATCCCGTAACGCAGGATTCGTTTTGGTGGTTAACACAGCACGGGCCGTACCGGTGCTATCAGTCGTCGCTGACTGCACTTCAATTTCGCCTTCATAACCGGTTTCGATACCGAACTTCACTGTGACATCTTTCAACAGGTTTTGCTGACGGTCGCGAACTATGGCAGTCAGCTCTACTTTGTCCAATGTGCCACTGCCGACTTGCAACTTGTCAGACTGTAATAACACGGTACTTACCGGATCTGTAGTCACGGCTCCACCATCACCGGCAGAGTCAAAGGACTTGGACGCGTTCACATTCTTGTTACTGTTGAGTTCAGCCGTTAGTGTACCTGTGCCACTCGCAGTCCCTGCGGTCAAGCCGATTTCAGCAACACCGGAACTGTTTGTCTGAGCAGTAGCCACCGAATTACTAAAACGAGCCAAGTCTGCAAGATTAATCGCAAAATTGATTTGCTGGTTTGCAACATTCAATCCCAACTTCGACTTTAGCTGAGCTCTAACTTTTACTGGTTTGTCTTTACTAACAGCACTCACTTCTGTGCCATCTGCTGCTAACATGCTCAACACAATCGAGAGCTGGTCTGCTGCAGGATTGTCACCTGCCGAAACAAAAGCTTTTCTCGTAACGGTGTTATCGGGCAATGTTGCAATTAGTTCTGCAGCTCCAGATTTAACCCCCACAGTTAAACCAATCTTTGCGACTCCTTTTGCATCTGTTACAGCAGACGCCGTCGCATTATCAAATTGGGCAACATCTTTGTCTGATAATGCAAACTTAATAACTTGACCACTCACGACTCCCCCATTACCTGAAGTCAAAGTAAGTTCTACAGTCAGTGGGACCGCATAAGACAATGTGCCGGTTTCAACGCCATTTGGATTAACCAATTTAATAGTGCTGCTGTAAGACACTGGACCACCATCGCCGGCAGAATCAAAAGTCTTACTTGCCTTCACAGCCTTATCAGTATTCAACTCCGCAGTGATGGTCCCTGTACCACTTTTGGTTCCCGCAGCGAGTATAATCTCGGCGACGCCAGAACTATTGGTTTGTGCGGTGCCAGAGCCATTACTAAAACGAGCTAAATCAGCGACATTAATTGAGAAATTGATTTGCTGGTTTGCAACATTCAATCCCAACTTC
>JAIXSW010000602.1 GCA_027484495.1 Gammaproteobacteria bacterium | reverse complement strand
GATGAATGTTAAAGAACGCGGTGCTTTTGGCGCAAATGGCGGCGGATTTCAGCCGGCGCAGTGGGATGCAGAGCTTTATCGCGCATTGGACCAGCAAATTCTGCAAGTGCTGGGCGCAAATAAACTATTGCGACCTGCGGCTGTGCAAAAAACCGGTTTATCGCTACGTGATTCCGTGCGCCGGCATGGCTGGCCTGCTGTCAGTCATGCTTTAGGGCAGTTTATTTTTATCCTTGATGGCGACGCAGCGCAGCTGCGCAGGTATCAGGCAGCAACAAAAACGAGCGAACAGGTGTTGTTTGCCAGCACCGGCATCGACGACCCGCAGGCCGCGATCCTCGTGCTGAACCAGCCAGTAGCGCAGCAGGCACAGATCAAATCTGCCGTTGCGGCTGGTTTTATTGTCCGCACCCGCAGTGATGAGCCAGATAACGCCGACGCAGCACGCTTTAACAGTGCGCTGCAAAGTAGCGCCCAAATCATTTCCACCGACTTCTATCAGGGCGCGCCGCAAGGGGTTGCCGCATTGCAATATCAACCGGCGCAAGTCACGGCAACTTCTGCTTGCTCAAACAAAGCTAATTTTCCAAAAAATTGATTAAACGCAGATAGATACTTTCGATTTACCACGAAGTGGATGCGTATTTCTGTTTGCTTGCCACCGGTTGCATTTTAACCTTTCTGTCAGATTGACACCGGTGTCAATGCTTGATATATCTAGATTCAGCAGAAGCGGTTGTCGCTGACAACCAGTCATTTTTTTACAGAAGCGGCGTCTTTAGCCAGACGACGCCGGAGTTGGGAGCGGGTATGACTGCAGCATCACAGGCCCATCAACAGGTCAATCAGCAGGCGACTTTGCCGGCAGGCGGCGGGCGTTTGTTGGCGCTGGATTTATTTCGCGGCCTGACCATTTTGCTGATGGTGATTGTCAACAGTCCAGACTTAACCGGTCAGTGGCACCACGCTTATTGGGACGGCGCGACTATCGCCGACTGGGTGTTTCCGTGGTTCTTGTTGATTGTTGGCGTGTCGCTTGCGGTCAATGAGCCGAAAATGCGCCAGCAACGCCAGTTACTCGGCGACGGTGCGCTGCTGTGGGGCATTGCCAAACGCACACTACAGCTGTTTGCGCTGGGTCTGCTGGTCAATCTGTTTTATACCGATTTCAGTGCGGTGCGGGTACTGGGTGTGCTGCAGCGGATCGCCATCGTCTATTTCTGCTGTGCCGTGTTGCTGATGTACCTGTCGCGCCAACGCATTCTGACGCTTGGTGTGGTGTTACTTCTCGGCTATTGGGCGCTGCTGAGTTTTGTGCAGTTTCCGGGCGCAGTAGTGGGCGATCTGAGCCGGGGCAATACCGTGGTGAATTTGTTTGACCAGCATTTCCTGCCGGGCAAGCTGTGGCGCGGCCATTGGGATCCGGAAGGGCTGCTCAGTACCTTGCCATCAATTGTCACCGGCATCACAGGGCTGTGGGCCGGTTGGCTATTGCAAGGCGTCACGGCATTGCCCAAGGCGCAGGCTCAGACTCAGTCGCAGGCGACGAGGCGCTGGGTCCAGCTGTTTGCTGCGGGTGTGTTGTTATCGCTGCTCGGCTACGGTTGGAGCCAGGATAGCTGGCTTGGCAGTTACGCGTTGCCGTTGATTAAACAAATCTGGACCTCCTCATTTGTGCTGTACACCTCGGGGCTTGGTTTTATTGGCTTTGTGTTGCTGCAGGTTTTTTACCAGCAAGCCGGCAGCCGCCTGTGGGCAGAGCCGGTGGTGTATGTGCTTAAAGTGCTCGGCATGAATGCCACTGTGCTGTATCTGTGGCACGTGGTTTTACATTATTTACTGACGCAAAACTGGTGGTGGCATTTTAATGGTACGGCGCCGGATCGCGCTTTGTCGTTTTACGGCTGGCTGACGCAAACGAGCGCCGGGCCTGCCGGCACCGCGACCGCCTGGTATCTGCTGATTTTTATCACGTTGAGTATATTGCCAAACTTCTGGCTGTATCAGCGCCGCATTTTCATTAAGTTATAAGGAGCGCCTGGTATGCGTTGCAACCATCCCACAACCCGACATTTAGCGCTGATGCCGGTGCTGCTATTGGCCGCACTGTGGCAGCAGGTTGCCACTGCTGATCCGGCGCAGGAAGCCAAAGCCGTGTTACAGCGCGTCACCGGCCAAGCGCTGCCACAGCTCGATCTGGCGATTGAGCCGGCCGCATCTGAAGCTTTTCAGGTACAGACCAGTGGCGGTAAATTACAGGTCCGCGCCGGCAGTGCCGTCGCCGCCACTTATGGTGCTTATCAGTATTTACGTCAGCAAGGCCAGCTGCATGTCAGCTGGGAAGGCAATCGGGTGAATATCCCGGCGCGATTTGAGCAGAGCGCCGAGCAGCAGGGCCTGAGCGGCAATGCGTTGTTTGCACTACGCGCTTATATGAATGTCTGTACCTTTGGCTACAGCACGCCGTTTTGGGACTGGCCACGCTGGCAGCAGGAAATTGACTGGATGGCGCTGCATGGCATCAACCAGCCGCTGGCGATGGAAGGTCAGGAATATGTCTGGCAGCAGTTGTGGCGTGAATTTGGTTTAACCGACCCTGAGCTGGCCGGATTCTTCTCCGCGCCGACGGTCGCGCCCTGGCAGCGCATGGGCAATATTGAAAACCACTTAGGCCCATTGCCACAAAGCTGGATCAATAAGAAAAAAGACTTACAGCTCCAAATCCTGCAGCGGATGCAGGCGCTTGGCATGAAACCGGTGTTGCCGGCGTTTTCCGGTTATGTGCCGAAAGCCTTTAAGCAACGTTTCCCGAATGCCAAAATTAACCGGATGGAGCCTTGGTCCGGCTTTGACCGGGAGAGTTATTGGCTCGACCCGGCGGATCCATTGTTTGCCACTGTCGCCAAACGCTTTCTCGAGTTGTATCAGGCGACATATCCGGTTAAAACCGCCGGCCAGTATTATCTCGCCGATGCGTTTAACGAAATGTTGCCGCCATTAAGCGGCGATGCCACTGACGCCGCCAACCGTGACCGGCAGTTAGCCGATTATGGTCAGGCGCTATACCAGTCGATTGCGCAGGTGCAACCGGATGCCACCTGGGTCTTGCAGGGCTGGATGTTTGGCGATCATGCCAAATTCTGGCAGCCGGCAGCGGTCAAAGCATTTTTAAGTAAAGTACCAAAAACAAAAACGCTGGTGCATGACATCGGCAATGACCGTTTTGATGTCTGGCGCAGCACCAGTGCTTATGCCGGCGCGCAGTGGGTGTATGGTTTTATCCATAATTATGGCGGCAGTAATCCGCTGTATGGCGACTTAAGTTTTTACCAGCAGCAGGTCCGGCAGCTGACCACCGATCCGGCCCGTGGAGCACTCACCGGTTATGGCGCTTTCCCGGAGGGGATCGAAAATAACAGCCTGGTGTATGACTTTATCTACGACCAGGCCTGGCAAGTCGG
>JAIXSW010000319.1 GCA_027484495.1 Gammaproteobacteria bacterium | reverse complement strand
ATTTGTAACATGAGAAGCAGTCATAGCTGCGTGGCAGCTTAAGTCGGGCTGTTGTTTCGCTTGGCTGTCTCGTGAATTTATCGCGTACTGGTGTATTACTTGTGCGCAGATTTATGATCATGTTCTTTAAATACAACAGGTTGAACTACTTTGGTGCCAAACCAGCTTTTGGTAACAGGTAGTGCAATAGTTTTGTTCTCAGGCCAAAACGCTAAATCGTTGCGACCGCATAGCCAGCCGACCAAATGATGCGGCAGATCAATTTCTACATAATTGCGACATCTTGGTGCCAGCGGCCTCTCTGCCACACGGCTGATCGGTAAGGTCACAACGGAGTGGGTTGCCGCAAATGCATGTAAGTATTCGCCAACATATCTGGGGACGCCTGCAGAGACACTGAAAAGTAACCACCACCCTGCTAACTGCCCCAAATTGTGTCTGCATAGCGATATCAATAACACCGAACCAGTGATGAATAAGCTCTGCCAAAGCAAAGACGGGGCAAAACTATCATGTTCATGAATGTAAGAACGAATCAGCAGAAAGGGTCCTACCAACAGAACAAACCCAATGATAGACCCGAGTTGTACTTTAAGGGGCAATTGACGAAACTGGCGCCACGCCGCGCTCAATGATTGATGTTGTTTGGTCGTTGTATCGTTGTTGTGCATTTTGGGTGTGCATGTCCTTTGCTATAGAGCCTTTATTTACCTTGCCGCATGTTCAGCCAATGTATACCGCTCAGTGCGTCAGCTCGACAATCCGTTTATCAAAATACTGCACCTTTGTGTCCTGTATTTGCAATGCCTGCAGTTTCAGCAAAGCCTGAAACAAGGCCTCGGATCTATGCTTTTCATCGCCCAACTTGTTATTGATGCTATTCAATAAAGTGGTTTTCTTGGCCGGTCTGTTCTTTTTGTAGGTGATGAGGTGAGCACAGTACAGTTTAATCAGTGGCGTTAATGGGTCTTTGCCATTTGGTTTTGCCAGCTCTGCTGTTGGAAGTGTCTGTTCTGCCGGTGGAGTAAGTTTTGCCGGTTTTGGCTCGTCTTTACGCATACCCAAACGTTCAGCGCTGCGCTGCTGGTTTTTCAGCAAGTTGACGACGTGGTCCAGGTCCTGATCATCCGACATAATGACAAAGTGTGCATCCGGCGGCAGCTGCGACATCAGCATGCCGGCATAAAAACTGATGCCAAAATCCGCTGCATTTTTGCCATTGCTGGTCATGCGGAAAATCTTCAGCTGCGCCTTATTGATGGTGTCGTTCAGTGGCATCAGCCAATCAATCGGAATACGGGCGTTGGACTGGGCATAACAAATCACTACCAAATGATACTGTGCCAGCACTTTGGGGAGTTCATTGATTTGACTTGGATAGTTTTCGAGGTCGATCAACAGTACTCGGGTGTTATGCTCGGGTAGTGACGTTGTGTTCAATTCCATTTGTTGCATTCTCCATGACTGCGAAGCGAACGATGAGGCTTTAAGCTTCATCTTAATGTAACAACGAGCCTCTTTGTTGTCGATATTTGAGAAACGCCGCGCGCTGAATATCCCTGTTATCCCAACATCTGCTTCGCCACAACCAAACCCGATAAATAAGCGCCGTGGGCGGTGCCGGCGTAGTCGGGGTGGGTGGCTTCGCCGGCGAAAAACACTTGCTGGCCAAGCGGTGCGGCGAGGTGCTGGCGCATTGCCGGGGTTGCACCGACCGCTAGAAATGAATAGGAGCCGTAGCTGAACGGGTCTGAGGCCCAGCGGGTGATTTGATAACTCTGCGGCGCCGGGATTTGGTTGCCGAAGATGGTGCGCAGCGTTGCCATGGCGCTATCGACAATTTGCTGGTCGCTTTGCGCTTCGATAGCTGTGGCCTGATCGGCGGCGTTAAAGCCAAGTAATACCGGCTTGCCGGTGCTTCGCAGCAGGCTGACCCATTCGGTCCATTCGCCGTGGCGGCTGGGGATATATTCCAGCCAGTCGACGTCGTTCGGCCAGAAGGCCCGGTCAAAGCGCAGATAACATTTATTCAGTACGCCCATGCCCAGTTTGTCGATGGCGGCGCTTTTGGCCGGCGGCAATGGTGGGTGAAATTGCAGTTGGTTGTTTTTCAGTACGCCAAGCGGCACTGTGACCAGCACCTGGTCGGCCTGCCAGCGTTGCTTGGAAGTGACGACTTGTACCCCTGTCTTCACATCAGCCGCGCCCCAGTTGATCGCCTGCACCACCTCGGCCAGTTTGATTTGCAGGCCCGCCGCCAGATAATTGCTGATCAGGTGATAACCCTGAGCAAACAACACATCGTCGCCGGCAAAGACTTTGCCACTGTCATGCCACAAAGCCGAAAGCTGGTCGGCGCTGCCGGCGAATTCCTGTTCCAGCGTGCCGGACAAAATAAAATTCAGCCAGTCGGCGTCTTGCCCGGTAAGTGTTGCACTGAGTTCTGCCAGCGCTGCGCGCACTGAACTGTCTTCGTCTTGCTGCTGCGCCTGCTGTAGCAGCTGCTCAACCTGTTGTTTTAACGCGTCCAGCCGTTTTTCATCGGCCGCGCTGAGCGGCTGGCCGTTGCTGTGGTAGACCACAGTGCGCTCGTAGCTGGTTTGCAGCCGCGTGGCGTTGATCTCATCTGCCAGCGCGCTTAACGGATTGCCGTCAACGCCGTGGATCCAGCTGGCGCCTAAATCGACCGGTAAATCTGGCCACTGTTGGCTGGTCCAAAT
>JAIXSW010000369.1 GCA_027484495.1 Gammaproteobacteria bacterium | reverse complement strand
CGGGTCAACCAATTACATAAATTCATCGGATATTACTTTGAGCACGGCGACGATGCAGACTTTGCCTTAATCCTGCATGCACACAAAACCGTACACAAGGTCATTCAGTTCATGCAGCAATACACCAACGTCACAAAAGTCGAAGGGATGACCATCAAGGCATTCTTTGAGGCGCAGGAAAAACGCCTGGGCCAGGCTGATGCGGACGCATTGCAATTGCAAGGATTGAGATCCGGGAACCAAGGTGAGCACAAGAAGTAGATGACGTATCTCCTGAAAATTGCGTTTTGTTCGGTGCTGGCGCTGCCATTAAGTGCAGCGGCAGTGAATTCCACCACCCTGCCCGATCTGGGCGTGAATGCCTTCTCCAGCTTATCGCCGGAAAAAGAAAAGCTGATTGGCGATATGATGCTGAAACAAACCAGGGCCCAGCTGCCAATGGTCAGCGACCCGTTATTGGATGAATATCTGCATACGCTGGGTCAGGCGTTAGTGGCCAAAGCCGAAGGCGTGCGGTTTCCATTCACTTTTTCCTGGGTCAACAGCCCCGAGATTAATGCTTTTGCCATGCTTGGCGGCAATATAGTGTCAAATACCGGCACACTGGCAGTTGCAGACAGTGAAAGTGAATTCGCCTCAGTCATGTCGCACGAAATTGTCCACGTCACGCAGCGCCATATTGCGCGGGCGGTGGAGGCTAAATCACAAAATGCGCCACTGACGATGGCGTCGTTATTAGGTTCAATTTTACTGACTATCGCCAATCCGGAAGCCGGCATGGCCGGCTTAATGGCGACTCAAGGCATCGCGGCACAAACAGCGATCAACTTTACCCGCAGCAATGAACAGGAAGCAGATCGCATTGGCATTCAGCTATTGGCCAAAGGCGGTTATGATCCTTACGCGATGCCAGAGTTTTTTAACAAACTCAGTGAAAAAACCCGTTTTAGTAATACTCAGCTGGCGTTCTTGTACACTCACCCACTGTCACAGGCCCGGATCAGCGACTCCCGGGTGCGCGCAGAGCAGTTTGAGCGCCGTTTTGTGCCGGACAGCAGCGATTTTGCGCTGGCCAAAGCCCGGATCTGGGCGCGTTATCAGTTAAAAGGCAAAGAAGCGCTGGCCTATTTCCAGAAAAAAGTCGCCACGCCCGGCGGCAATACCAAAGCCAACCAATATGGTTTGGCGCTGACGCTGTTCGATAGTGGTGACGTCAAAGCGGCTGAGCAGATCCTGCTGAAGCTGCGCGCGCATGACGACAAAAATCTGTTTTACATTGATGCCATGACTGACGTGTATATACAGACCAAACAAACAGATAAAGCGCTGCAGATGCTGGAACGGGAATATCTGCTGCGGCCAAACAATCAGGTCATCACGTTAAACTACGCGAATGCAGCGATGGCGGCCAAATCCGAACGGCTGGCACTGCACCTGTTGAAGAACCTGCTGTATTTTAAGCCTGATACCTATCTGGCGTATGAAATGCTGATTGATGCCTACAAGTCACTGAATGATATGGCAAAGTACTTTGAAGCGCGCGCAGACTTGTATTACCAGCTGGCGATTTATCCCAAAGCCATTGATGATATTAACGAATCACTGAACCGGCTGGCTGAAACCGACAAACTGGAAAGCCGTCGTTTAGAAGCCAAGAAGAAACAATGGCAGGCTGAATTCGCCCGCCTGAAGCAACTGAACTGAGTATTGCATGCTGAAGATTTACCATAACAACCGCTGTTCAAAAAGCCGCGAAGCGCTGGCCTTGTTAACTGCCCGCGGTTTGCCGTTTGAAGTTGTTTATTATCTCGATACCCCTCCCGATCGCAGTCAGCTGACGCAGCTATTGCAGAAGCTGGGTTATCAGCCCCGCCAGCTGCTGCGGGACAAAGAAGCGGAATATCTGGCGCTTGGGCTGGATAATCCGGCGCTGACAGACGACGCGCTGATCGATGCGATGTTACACACACCAAAACTGATTGAACGCCCTATTATCGAATGGGCCGATAAAGCCGTGGTGGCGCGCCCACTGCAAAAATTGCAGGACCTGCTCTGATGCCGGCTCAGGTCCTGATCCTGTATCACTCCCGCCACGGTTCAGTGCAATTGCTGGCAGAAAAAATTGCCATCGGTGTGCAAAGTGCCGGCGCGGAAGCGTTGCTGCGAACAGTCGCTGCCATCACACCAAACGCAGCGCCATCGCCGGCCCATCCGGTGGTCAGTAAAGCTGAACTGATGCAAGCCAATGCAATCGCCATTGGCAGCCCGGTGCGTTTTGGTCAGATGAGTGTAGAAATGAAACACTTCTGGGAGCAAACCACAGATCTGTGGCTGCAAGGCGCACTCATCGATAAACCAGCCGGCGTCTTTACCGCGTCGTCGTCGATGCATGGCGGGCAAGAAGCCAATCTGCTGGGGATGATGCTGCCATTGTTGCACCACGGGATGGTCCTGCTCGGGCAACCCTATGATGCGCCCGCGCTGCATCAGACGCAGAGTGGCGGCACGCCGTATGGCCCAACTCATGTCAGTACTCATGCCGGCAGCCAACAGCAAGGCCCGCAACTGAGCCAGCATGAATCCATTTTATGTCTTGAATTTGGCAAACGCCTGGCGCGTTTTGCCGGGAAACTACAATGAAAGTGTTATTTGAACAACAATCGCCACTCGCCCCATCCACCCGTCGGCTGTTACGGATTGGTCAGGCCGGTTATCTGGCTTTATTTATTCTGATCCCGTTGTGGGTGTTATGGTTGGCGCCGCCGGAAATGGGCAGCGCCCGGGTATTACTGGCTTTGTTGTGGGGGCCATTATGGTTGCCACTCAAAGGGATCTGGCAAGGCAAAGCCTATACCTTTGCCTGGGCTAATTTTATCGTGATGATTTATTTTGTGCATGGTCTGACCCATCTGTGGGTCAGTCAGGGCATGGCGTTTTATCTGGCGCTGGCCGAAGTGTTTTTTGCCTGTCTGATGTTTTACGGCTGTACCTATTACGCCCGGGACCGCGGCAAGGAACTAGGGCTGAAGATCCCCAAATTAAAAGATGACCCGGTTGGCCAATAACTGGGTTACCCGCCACCGGCTGACCATTCAGCCGGTGGTCGGCCATATTGACGCTTGGTAGCTAAGTCACCGGCACGCCTTTGTATTTTTGCACTAATTTCTCAATAGTCCCGAGCGACTTTAGCCGGCTGAATGCCTGCAAAATTGCCTGACGGCGCGATGATTGCTGACTCACCGCGCAAAATACGCCCGGCGGTTCACTCCACAGCGGTTCAGCCACAAAATCGACATCAAACTGGTGCTGACCGACCAGATAAAAAAAGCTCAAATCGACCGTCATCACTGCATCTAAGCGCTGCTGTGCCAGCCGCTGCAGATTACTTTGCAACGAATGGGCGTCATCGCGAACGATTAACCGTTCGACAAAGGCCTGTTGCAATTCAGGATAAACAAAACCAAAAGTGGTCCCTACACGTTTGTAATACAAATCTGCCAGCCGGCGGATTGGCGCACTGTCCGAGCGACGAATAATCAGCTGCCGGCTGAAAAACAGTGTGTCGGTCCAGTCAAAACGTTTGGGTTCGCTTACCCAGTCCGGATTTAAAAAACAACCGACTTCAGCCTGACCACTGCTCAGCCAGGGTTCCAGCCGGGCGCGCGGAATATCCAGGTAGATAACCTGACTGCGTAACTCCAACGCCACCAAATCGAGGATATCCTTCGCCAGCCCACCGGACAATTGCCCGCTACCGGCAAACATAGCAAAAGGCACAGCATTGGTATCACTGACCGCAGCTTTTAACGGCGGCGACAACACGTTCAGTGATTTAATTCCCTCCGCCTGCGCCCCCCCCGCCACCCAGAGGCCACAGAAAACGACCCCATGAAACAGCGCCGACCACCTGGCCGAACACTTAGAAAAATCAGGCATGACGGACACAACCTATTCAGACGCTGGTTGTTTTACCATAACAAAAAATCAGTAAAGTTTCAGCAGGCACTGACAAATCCAGCCAAGGTCCCGCGTCGTATCCACCAGCATGAATAACCAGAGACGGTCCCTCATGTCAGAAGCTATTGCATTATTTCCGCTCAGTCAGATTGTGTTACCACAAGGAAGGATGCAGTTGCGGGTGTTTGAACCCCGTTATCAGCGGCTGGTACGCGAAGCCCAACAGCGTCCGTTTGCCAGTGCGCTGTTAAACCCTTATGTCCATCAACATCATCCGGCGCGGATTTTTCCGGTGGTGACACTGGTGCAAATCGTTGATTTTTGCCAGCTGGATGATGGCTTGTTGGGCATTACCATTGAAGGTACTCAGCGGCTGCGGATCAGCAAACGCTGGCAAGAAGCCGATCAGCTGCATGTTGCAGAGACTGAAGCGTTGGCTGACTGGCCATCCCAACCACTGACGGCAGCTCAGCAACAGTTGGTAGCTGCACTGCAGCAAATTTACCAGCAAAACCCCGAACTGGCAGCCTTGTATCCAGCGCCACAATGGCAAGATGGTTGCTGGCAAGCGCAACGTTGGCTGGAAGTTCTGACGATGCCGGCGCAACTAAAATCCCAGTTGCTGGAAGCAGATAGCGCAGATCCGGCTCTAGACACGCTGTGTCAGTGGTTGTCAGAAGAGCAAAGCGCTGCTAGCTGAAGCAGCTAGCAGCGCATCCTGCGATCAGTTGATACCAAGATATTTATGCACTTGCACACTGAGCCGCCAGTTATGTTGTTTACACATGTCAATTGCCAGTGCGGTCGCTTTGGCTTTTTGACTGATCGGTTGCAGATAAATCAGTTTGCCACTGCAATCGACCAGCGCCAGCAGTGCCTGTAATTCTTCAATATGTTTTTCCATCGCTACCGGATGTTTGATTTCATTGGCGCGCTTCAGGCAACTGGTCAGGACCGGATAACCACCTTTCATATTCACTTTCGGTGAGACCGTGACCCAGGTTGCAGCCGGGGCCAGAATTTCAAAAGTACCGCTGGTTTCAATCTGGGTACTGTAGCCGTGTGCATGTAACAGCTCACACAACGGATTTAAGTCATAAATACAAGGCTCACCGCCGGTGATCACAACATG
>JAIXSW010000242.1 GCA_027484495.1 Gammaproteobacteria bacterium | reverse complement strand
TGTATTCGAAGGTTGAATCGTCACCTGAGTAGAACACCACTGGCTGGCCTTCCACGACCGGTGCAAACACCACGCCTTCATGGCCAAACCGACCGAGCGCCGTGCGTTTTTGCGGCACGCTGTCTGGGTTAAACGGGTCGATTTCGACAATCCAGCCGAAGGTATTCGGTTCATTGCGGTAGTCGCGGTTTGCGTCTGTGGCGATAGTCGAGGCATTGAACCGCTGGTATTGATCAGCGCCTGAATCAGCAGTTTCCCAGCTGTAACGACCGTTTTTGGTAGCGACGCCATAACGTTTATGTTCACGTGGTTGCGCTGCATCGGCATTCATGAAATAACCAGCCCAGTTCTCTTCGGCGGTTAAATAGGTGCCCCATGGCGTGTAACCATTGCCACAGTTATTCAGCGTACCGCGGGTACGTGTACCGTCCGGACTGTATTTGGTGACCAGTTTGGCATCGCCACGCGCCGGGCCTGACATTTCCATCGGCGTGGCGCCAGTGATGCGGCGGTTCAGCGGGCTGCCCTGCACCAGCTGGAAAGTCCCTGCGGCATCTTTTTTAATGTGCGCAACAGTGACACCGTGTACTGCAACTTCTTTACGGACTTCATCAGCCGGGCGCGGCGCGCCGGTTGGGCCATTTTGATGCAAAGTGGCAGGCTCAACATACTCGTGGTTGAAAACCAACAGACCTTCAGCGCTGTTTTTACCATCAGTACGGGCATCCAGCGGGAAGAAATGCATGCCATCGTGGTGCGCGCCCACTTGCTGTTCCATCTCGGCACCGGTATTCAGACCGCCTTCTTTATACGCCGGATAGGCGCCGGTCAGCGGTGTACCCATTGGTAAAAACGCACGTGCGCTATAGCCTTGCGGTACGGTGATCTTGTCCAGCCGGTTGGTCGGAATGGCAGCGAAATTGAGCAGGACAGGTGCTGGTTCTGGTTTCACCGCTGCCGGTAACACCAGCGGCGCTTTGGTTTCGCTGTTACAGCCGGCCAGCGTGCCACCAAACACGGTGGCGACAGCGGCGGCAATACCACCTTTTAAAAAGCCGCGACGGGTGGCGACGATATCGCTGAACGTCGGGTTGTCGGAAAAGTTGGTCTGCGGATCGATGCCGCTATTATCGAAATCTAACTTGTTGTTCTGCATGACTGCTCCAGCAATGACGGTTCAAAAAAGTTCCGCCGGTATTAGAGCTTTTACAGATGTCAGCCAAGTGACGATTCATCGACAGTTTTGCGACATCCCATCGACATTTGTATGACAACCCGGTACTGAGGGAATGCCCGGTCTGGTATAGATGCGACAAAAGTTGCCGGCGCAGAGGCTCACAGAGCGGGGTGTGCTCTGGTATAGTGCAGATATCCCTGCGCGGCAACAGAGGCAAACCCCACCGATGATGGAATGGCACATTGTACCTTTTGAGCAGTTAGACAGCCTGACGCTATACAACATGTTACAGCTGCGGGTCGACGTATTTGTCGTGGAGCAAAACTGTCCTTACCCTGAATTGGACGGTAAAGATTTACAACCGGGTGTGCTGCATATCCTGTTGAAGAAACAAGACAAAATTCTCGGTTACAGCCGGGTACTGCCGCCCGGAGTCAGTTATCCGGACCATCCGGCAGTGGGTCGGGTTTGCGTGGCACAAACAGCGCGCCGGCTCGGCCTCGGTGAATTGCTGGTCGCCAAAGCAATCGCTGTTGCCAGCGAACAGTGGCCGCAGTCAGACCTGTACATTTCAGCGCAATGTTATCTGCAGCGTTTTTACGAAAGTATGGGTTTTGTCGCCGCCAGCGAACCTTATCTGGAAGACGACATTCCGCATCTGAAGATGATCCGGCCAGCGGCTTAACGTCACACCGCTTGCCAGCCGGACGACCGGCTGGCGTCGCTGTATTTATTGCCCGTACAGATGCTCGGCGCGTTGCAGCAGGATCCAGCTGGTCAGAATGTATTTGTCATTCGACACCGGAATACAGCCGCGGTGGGTATGCGTAAAGTACGCTGGCGCGATGACCATCCGCCCGGCTTTGGGCTGAATCGATTTCTGCTGATAATAGAAATCGGTCTGGCCGCCTTCAGCCACATCATTTAAATAAAACATAAACAACAATGTGCGGTGCAGCGGCTCGTTCAGCGGCGCCTGCGGATACACTTCACAGTGCCAGTAGTTGTAATTGCCCTTGCCCGCTTCGTATTTCTGCGCCTGGATCGGCCCCAGCCGGTATAACAACCGCATGTAATCACCGGCGCGTGCCTCGCCAAGCTCAGCATAGTTTTCATGGGTCAGATTGACCGGCTCACCGGTCACCGGGTGCTGGATCGTCAGCGCCACTGGCGCAATCAGCGCAAAGTGATATTTGCGGAAATACTGCTCGGCATATTGGCCGGTGACTGCAATGATTTGCTGCAACAGCGCCTGATATTCGGCGTGGTCATTGAGGTACAAATCAGTACTGATTTTTTTGCTCGGGTCGACCCCACCACCGGTGCGGCCCGGCGTGCGATGCGGGCTCTGGTCAAAAGTGTTGATGATGGCCTGGCAGAGTTCAGGGCTTAAAGCGTCATCATAGATTTCAATAAAATCGGTCATCGGGTTGATCCGCGTAGCAGAGGTTAGCAGCAAGATAAAACATCCGGCCTTGTGCTGAGAAGCTCTGCAACCGGATAATTTGCAATTAATTTACAGCGGACAAAATAACGGCGGTTTTATACCGCCGTTATTTTAACAAGTGAGTACTGACGAACTCAGCCCTGATAAGCCGGATAATCGCTATAGCCCTTGGCATCCTGCGTATAGAAAGTGCTCTGGTCCGGCGCGCTTAACGGCCAGTTTTGTTGCCAGCGTTCGACCAAATCCGGGTTGGCGATAAAGGCTGCACCGACCGCCACCGCCTGCAGCTGACCACTGGCCAGAGCCTGCTCCGCTTCCGCTTTTTGATAGCCCATATTGCCAATTAAGTTGCCCTGATAAGCTTCGCGCGCAGCGGTGACGACGTCGCCCTGCTGCACCCCAAAGAAATCAGCCCGCATCAGGTGCAAATAGGCCAGATTAAACGGGTTTAATGCGGCAGCCACATGCCGGGTTAACGCCACCGGATCTGAATCGACCATGCTGTTGTAGCTATTCAGCGGAGAGATCCGCACGCCGACACGATCAGCCCCCCACACCTCAACGACTGCAGCCACCACTTCCAGCAGCAACCGGCTGCGATTTTCCAGCGAACCGCCGTAACGACCGCTGCGATTATTCACGCCGTCACGCAGGAATTGGTCCAGCAGATAACCGTTGGCACCATGTACTTCGACACCATCAAAACCGGCTTCGCGGGCATTGATCGCAGCCTGACGGAACTGGGCAATAATGCTTGGGATCTCTTCATCGGCCAGCACTCGCGGCACTGTATATGGCAACTTGCCCTCTCGCGTGTGCACCGAATCTTCAATGGCCACAGCTGCCGCAGACACCGGCGTATTGCCGTTATTCAGCGCCGGATGACAAGCGCGGCCACCATGCCAAATCTGCAGCACAATTTTGCCGCCTTTGGCATGCACCGCGTCAGTCACCTGCTTCCACGCCTGAATTTGCGCCGCCGAATAAATCCCCGGCTCACGCCAGAATGCTGAGTTGCCTTCAGCCACCATCGTCGCTTCTGCGATCACAAGACCCGCGCTGGCGCGCTGGGCGTAATAGTCCGCCATGATCGGCGTCGGGACATGGTCGGCATCAGCGCGACACCGTGTCAGCGGCGCCATCAGAATACGGTTTTGCAGTTCTAACGCGCCCAGTTTAACCGG
>JAIXSW010000429.1 GCA_027484495.1 Gammaproteobacteria bacterium | reverse complement strand
TGCATTGCATCTAAAATCCATTTCACCATTGGAAGATGGCTGTCCTTTGAATTCGTTGAAGATGGCTGTCCTTTAAATTTCTGGAATATGGCTGTCCATTAAATTTGGTCCTTTGAATTCGGAAAGATGGCTGTCCTTTAAATTCGTCTTTGAATTCGGAAAGATGGCTGTCCTTTAAATTCGTCCGATGAATTGTCCATAATCACCGACAAATAGCCTTTAGGTCATTTGCCTCATATCCAATTCCAGATATTCAACCTAGCATCCGAACCAGTAACTGGTCCCAAAATAAGGTTGAACAGCATGACGACGCGTATTTATGATTTACCTACCCGTATGTTTCATTGGCTCTTTGCCGGAAGTTTTTTAACCGCATTCACCATTGCCAATACGGTCGATGATGAATCAACCATCTTCGCCTGGCACATGCTGGCCGGGCTTATCATGGTATTTACTGTGCTTTTGCGGATAGTCTGGGGCTTTGTTGGCACGAAGCACGCGAGATTTAGCGACTTTCACCTCAATCCAGCCGCGCTTTTTCAATACATCAAGGGGGTATTTACCGGAACCAATATTCCCAGAGCCGGACACAATCCAGCGTCGAGTTGGGCTGCTATGCTGATGTTGCTTCTGGCTATAGGCCTTGGGGTCTCGGGCTATCTGATGGCCTCAGGTGCAGGGGGAGACGTGCTGGAAGATGCGCATGAACTATGCGCTGACCTGTTTATTGGCATAGTGATGCTTCATATTGCAGGTCTTGTGCTGCATAACCTGAAACATCGGGATCAACTCAGTAAAAGCATGATATCTGGGGATAAACAGGGCTTGGATCAAAGCACCCAGAGCGTTCGCTCACATAAACTGTTGGGGTTCATCTTGCTCTGTGTGACGCTGAGCTTTGGCATTTACCTGCAGCAGAACTTCGCCCCCGCAACCGGAACTCTTCATCTGTTGGGAACGACATTACAACTGACTGAACTCGAGGGAGACAGCCTCAACAAAAGCGCTGCCAAAGAAAACGATGACGATTAGAGAATCACTATGAACATAAATGAACGCTGGGTGTTGTTAACAACCTTACTATTGATCGTGTTAGTTGTAGCGATAGATCTTATTACTGACACTTCGCAAGGCGCCATTCTTTGGCATATTCTGGTCGAGGGCTCTGCCGGGGCTATTGCTCTGGTTGGTGTTCTGTATCTGCTCCATCAACAGTTTCAACTCAAAGGCGCTCTGCAAACAGAGCGTCAGCTATCTGCGGCCTGGCAAAAAGAATCTGAACAATGGCGTGCGCAATCAAAAGCTTATCTGGCGGGCCTATCCGTGATGATTGATCAGCAACTAAATTCTTGGGGGTTCACGCCTTCGGAGCGGGAAGTCGCATTTTTCTTACTCAAAGGCATGAGCCTGAAAGAAATTGCTTCGCTTCGAAACACCAGCGAAAAAACAGCCCGCGTTCAATCCACAGCGATTTATGCAAAGTCAGGATTAAATGGTCGCTCTGAATTGTCAGCATTTTTTCTCGAGGACTTGCTGCCTGAGTCGGGCACTGGTCATTAGCCTGTGCGTGTCGTTTTCAGCTCAATTTCGCGGATTGCGGGCAGGCGCCATCGTGTGACAACCAGCCTCCCCGAAGGATCGCACAACATTAAGAAGCTCATAGGACACCCACCGATAAAGCTCAAACTGCAAGAGCTCATAGGACACCCACGAAAAAGCTCATAGGACACCCACCGATAAAGCTCAAACTGCAGTGGTCAACTATTTCCAGACACTAACGAAGGTAGAAAAAGCTCATAGGACACCCACCGATGCCAAATAACAGCCCCCATACCTCCGCCTTTGCACAGCACGCCCCCCGCCGAAAGTCTAAGTTCTTTGCTACCGAAAACCCGTTACAGTCTGTTTTGTATTCTTCGTCGGGGGACATCTGCCATGACCAGCACTAATCAGCCACTCAGCACTTATCAGCAACTGCAGCGCTATGCCGCCAGCGCGCCGGAAATATTCTGGCAACATCAGGCCGTGCTACTCGATTGGTTTGAAGCGCCGACGCAAATTTTAACGCAGCAGGATGCCGACCATTACCAGTGGTTTGCCGATGGTGTGCTCAACACCTGTTATCTTGCGCTCGACAGTCAGGTCAATCAGGGGCGGGGCAATCAGACTGCGCTGATTTATGACTCGCCGGTCACCGGCACCAAGCGCAGTTACAGCTATTTGCAGCTACTGGATGAAGTGGCGCTGTTTGCGGGTGTGTTGCAACAACAAGGCGTTGGCAAAGGCGACCGCGTGGTGATTTATCTGCCGATGATCCCGCAGGCGGTGATTGCTATGCTGGCCGTAGCGCGGCTGGGCGCCGTGCATTCAGTGGTATTTGGTGGTTTTTCCGCGCATGAACTGGCACTGCGAATTGATGATGCCACGCCCAAAGTCATTGTCAGCGCTTCCTGTGGCATCGAAATCAACCGGCTGATCGCTTATAAACCGCTGCTGGATGAAGCGCTTGAATTAGCACAGCATGAAGTGTCGACTTGCATTATTTTCCAGCGCGAACAGTTATTGGCCGAGATGCAACCAGGTCGCGATTTGGACTGGAACCAAGCTATGACCAGCGCCAGCCCGGCGGCTTGTGTGCCAGTCAAATCAACAGATCCGCTGTACATCCTCTACACCTCAGGCACCACCGGCAAACCCAAAGGCGTGGTGCGCGATAATGGTGGCCATGCAGTGGCACTTAGTTACAGCATGCGTACCATTTATGACTGTCGCCCCGGCGATGTGTTTTTTGCTGCGTCCGACGTCGGTTGGGTGGTCGGTCATTCTTACATCGTCTATGCCCCGTTATTCGCCGGCTGCACCACCATTCTTTACGAAGGCAAGCCAGTATTTACGCCGGATGCCGGCGCCTTCTGGCGGCTTTGTGCTGAATATCAGGTCACAGTGTTATTCGCCGCCCCCACCGCCTTTCGTGCGGTGCGTAAAGAAGACCCGGATGCAGCCTTACAAACTTATGATTTGTCGGCACTGAAATACATTTTTATGGCCGGCGAGCGCTTAGATCCAGCCACTTATTTTTGGGTGACCGATAAAATTGGTAAACCAGTGATTGACCATTGGTGGCAAACTGAAACCGGCTGGGCGATCAGCGCTAATCCGGCCGGTATGGCACTGTTGCCGGCCAAAGCGGGTTCAGCCACGGTGCCGGTTCCCGGCTATCAGGTCGAGATCCTCAGCGACGACGGCAGTCCACTCGGTCCGAACGAACAGGGTTACATCGCTATCCGCCTGCCGCTGCCGCCAGGCTGCCTCAGCACCATTTGGGGCAATGATGATCGCTTTGTCGACGGTTACCTGCGCACATTCCCCGGCTACTACGCCAGCGGCGACGGCGGTTATCTCGACGAAGACGGCTATTTATTTGTGATGGGCCGCACCGACGACGTGATTAATGTCGCCGGACACCGCCTGTCGACCGGCGAAATGGAACAAATCGTCGCCAGCCACCCGGCCGTGGCGGAATGTTGCGTCATTGGCATTCATGAACCGATCAAAGGACAACAACCACTGGCGATGGTGTTATTAAAAAATGGCAGCGTTATCGCAGAATCCGTGCTCGAAGCGGAATTGGCGGCGATGGTGCGAAAGGAAATCGGCGCATTGGCCTGCTTTAAAAAGGCGATTATCGTCAAACGCTTGCCGAAGACCCGTTCAGGGAAAATCCTACGTAAACTGCTGCGACAAATCGCCGCAGGCAGCGAGTACAGTATTCCGTCGACCATCGATGACCCGGCTTGTCTGGCAGAAATACAACAAATTATGGCGGAAAAACAATTGGTCGGGCAGCTATGATGGCTGTCCACCGAACCAGCTAACAACTAGGAGCCCTTGCGATGGCTGTCCACTGAACCACCCCTGAACCAGTCCTGGCTGAACCGAACTGCGATGGCTGTCCACTGAACCACTGCTGAACCACTCCAACTTGCGATGGCTGTACACTGAACCAATGCCCTGAACCACAATGATGGCTGTCCACTGAACCACTCTGAACCGTCCGCTGTCCACTGAACCAGTCCTGGCTGAGCCGAACTGCGATGGCTGTCCACTGAACCACGTCCGATGGCTGTCCACTGAACCAGTCCACTGAACCACTGGCGATGGCTGTCCACTGAACCACTGCTGGCGATGGCTGTCCACTGAACCACTGAACCAGTCCACTGAACCACCTCTCCACTGAACCACCTCTCCACTGAACCACCTCTCCACTGAACCACCGAACCAGCAGAAATGGGAGGTCATCGCATTTTATCCGGCCAGCGCTTGTCGCTGCGGGCACCGACAGTTAGGGTGGTAGATCTTCCCTCTCTGTGATCTGAACAAGGCTGTTATGTCCGGTGTAAAAACTTTGCTCACGCTGAGCCTGCTGCTCAGCAGTACCGTTGCTGTCGCTGCAGTGCAGCAAACCAAAGGTGATTTTGTCGACAAGTTCCGCCAGCTTGATGAAGAATTACCGACACCGAACATCTACCGCAACGCCGCCGGTGAACCGGGCCAGCAATACTGGCAGCAGCAGGTCGATTATCAGATCAAAGCCACGCTGGACGAATCCAAACGCCGGCTCAGTGCCAGCCAGCAAGTGACCTACCGCAATAACTCGCCGTACACGCTGAAGTACCTGTGGTTGCAGCTGGATCAGAACGTATTAAAAAACGATTCGATGGCGGAAATGACCGACACTTTTGGCGCTGCCGAACTGCGCGACGGCAAACCAGCCCGCATCAGCCTCGACCAGTTACGCCGCCAGCAGTTTATGGCTGACACGGAACTCGGCTACAGCATCAATAAACTGGCAAGTGATGGCAAAGCGCTGCGTTATGTCATCGTCGGTACGCAACTGCGGATTGACCTGCCAACTCCGTTAAAACCGGTCCAGCAAACTGAATTCACGCTGGATTATGCGTTCAACATCGCTGAAGAAGATGCGGTCA
>JAIXSW010000258.1 GCA_027484495.1 Gammaproteobacteria bacterium | reverse complement strand
GCCAGAAACGGTACTATCTCCCGCAGCGTCTCAACGATCTCTGAAGGCAGTGGGGTCGTTACCTCACGTGGTCATGTGCATTATGTCGTCACTGAATATGGCGTTGCTTCCCTTCGTGGCAAAAGTATCCGCGAAAGGGCACTTGAGCTGATCCGGGTGGCCCATCCGAAATTCAGACCCGCATTGCTGGACGAAGTCCGCAAGCATTATTGGGTACCTAACTATCAGGTGATGCGGCCGATGGATGTGCCTGAGCTTGGTGATGTCGGATTAAAAATCCTGCACATTGGCGGAGAGGCCTTTGATTTGAGGCCGCTAAATCCGGCTGACGAGCGCCGCTTGCAGGAATTCTTCTACTCCCATACCAAAGAAACATTGTTGTTGCGATACAACCATCACCCAAAACAACTGAGCAGAGAGAAATCATGTTCACTGGTCAGTGTTGATCAGTCCCGAGACCTGGCGCTATGTATCGTGCGCCAGCACGGGTCTGTATTGGAGATCCAGGCGGTAGGGCGTTATTACCTGATTGAAAGCAACAACAGTTGCGAAGTCGCATTTGTTACCCGCGAACGCCATCAGGGGAAAGGGATGGCTACTATCTTACTGCAAGAGATGATTAACATCGCCCGGATCCGCGGCATTGCGACTATGGTCGCCTATGTTCGTGCTGAAAATAAACCTATGCTAACCGTGTTTGAACGAGCTGGTTTCAAGCGGATACGTAGTGAAGAACCGGATGAAGTGAATCTGCAACTGATGTTGCAAACTGAGCCGGCAACTAGATCAATGGAACAATAGTTATATGTCAGTGGTGATTTTTAGCCATCCGGCCTGCAATAAGCATAACTTAGGGTCAGACCATCCCGAGCAACCAGGGCGGTTACATGCGATTTTCGACCAGCTACTCAGTTCGGGTCTGGATTACGCTATCAGCCACCAAACGGCAACTTCAGCTACCGATGACCAGCTGGCTCTTGCGCATGATAAAGCTTATATCCGTCATGTCATTGAGAAAAATCCGACAGAGGGCTCAGTGTGGCTCGATGATGATACGGCCATGATGAATCGATCACTGGAAGCTGCCCGGTTGGCCGCAGGCGCGGCGATTAATGCAGTGGATTGGGTGATGCAGCACGATAATGCCCAAGCTTTTTGTGCGATCCGGCCGCCGGGTCACCATGCAGAGCGCGCACAAGCGATGGGTTTCTGTTTCTTTAACAATATTGCCATCGCAGCGAAGTATGCATTACAGCAATATCAGTTATCGCGGGTGTTGATCCTCGACTTTGACGTGCACCATGGCAATGGCACGGAACAAATTGTCAAAGACGACGCGCACATCCTGTTTTGTTCTTCTTTCGAATATCCTTTTTATCCACATCCGGACCTGACTGAAACCGGAAACGTCCTGAAATTACCTCTTGCTGCAGGCACGGATGGTGCAGCGTTCCGGCATGGCGTGACAACGAAGTGGCTCGATAAAATTGCGGCGTTTGCACCAGAACTGGTTCTGGTATCTGCTGGTTTTGATGCTCACTATGAAGACGATATGGCTAACCTAAAATGGCAGGAAGCTGATTATGCCTGGATTGCAGGTGAGCTAAAGCAAATTGCCAATCGCAGCGCCAATGGCCGCATCGTCGCTTGCCTTGAAGGTGGTTATGCCCATAGTGCCCTAGGGCGATCAGTCGTTGCTATGTTAAAAGCCTGGTTATAACAAAATTTCTGCCTGACGTGCGCATGCATTACAATAGCGCTTTTTGCAGCGCCGAGTTTTGAACATGCAGAAACTGCAGCAGCAGGACGCCCGTCTTTATTCTACTTTCCGTTTGCCCGCGACACTGCACGAGGTGCTGCTTTGTCGTTCAATCGATGAGCTATACCAGGCTGAATGGCCACTGCCCCCACTTTTATTAGGCGAGGGTAGCAATAGCATTTTCCTGTCTGACATTCAGCGGCCTGTCTTGCGGTTTATCGCCGATTCCGTGACTGAGCAACATTCAGAAGATGGAGTCCTGTTACACGTAGAAGCCGGACATAACTGGCATTCCCTTGTTACCTATGCTGTGCAACAAGGTTGGTGGGGGATCGAAAACCTCGCTTTAATTCCAGGTTCTGTTGGCGCAGCGCCGGTACAGAATATTGGCGCTTATGGTGTGGAGCTGATGGATAGCTGTGTCTATGTCGACTTTTTCCATTGGCAAAGCAAAAAAATACAAAGGCTGACCAAGGCTGAATGTGTGTTCGGCTATCGTGACAGTATTTTCAAACAGGCACTCGACGGAAAAGGGGTCATAGTCGCTGTAGGTTTGCAACTGCAGACATTTGGTAAACCAAAGCGCAGTTACCGCGGCTTAGACCATTTGCCCGCAGATTGCAGTGTCCAAGAGGTTTATCAGGCAGTTATTGCGGTACGTCAGAGTAAGCTACCGGATCCACAACAATTGAGTAACTGCGGTAGCTTTTTTAAAAACCCGGTATTGACTGCCAATCAGTTTGGCGAGCTTCAACGCTTACACCCTGATTTGCCCGCCTATCCTCAACACAATGGTCAGATAAAAACTGCCGCGGCCTGGCTGATTGAACAGTCAGGCTTTAAAGGGCAACGCTTTGGTGATATCGGTTGTTATGACAAGCAGCCGCTCGTATTAGTCAATTATGGAGAAGGGACGGCTTTACAGCTTCAGACATGGATGACGCAGATTATCACCACGGTACAACAGCGCTTTGGTATTCAGCTAGAACCTGAAGTGAGAATGCTGTATGAGCGTTAGACAGCTGCCGCAAACCTTAGCCCTGCAACGGCAACTGATTCAGCAACTGGCCGATGGAAAGACTCACTCGGGCGAAGCTTTAGCGCAACAGGCTGGGATCAGCAGATCCGCTATTGCAAAGCATATCAGTCAGTTACAGCAGATTGGTCTGGAAATCTTCGCGATTTCAGGCAAGGGTTATCGCCTGGCACAGCCGCTGCAATTACTCGATGTGACGAAGATGAAACAGTGGCAGACTGCCGGTTCACCAGAAGTTTTACTGCAACATCTGACGGATTCGACTAACACGCAACTGCTGAAACGGCTTCAAGACGGGCAGTCTTTGCAAAAGGGCCAGGTTATTGTCGCTGAAGCACAATCTGCGGGCCGTGGCCGGCGCGGTAACGACTGGTATTCACCGTTTGGCAGCAATCTCTATTTTTCCATGTATTGGCGACTTGAGCAGGGGATCCAGGCGGCGATGGGGCTGAGTCTGGTCGTCGGAATAGCCGTAGCACAACTCCTTGAGCGTCGATATCAGTGTCCATTAAAACTGAAGTGGCCCAATGATCTTTATTTCAATCATAAAAAGTTGGGAGGTGTGCTGGTTGAACTAACCGGACAAACCCATGCAGATTGTGATGTCGTGATAGGGATAGGTCTGAATATTCAGATGCCAACAGCTGGAGAAACGAAGATCCATCAGCCTTTCACTGATCTGGTGCAGGAAGTAGATG
>JAIXSW010000023.1 GCA_027484495.1 Gammaproteobacteria bacterium | reverse complement strand
GCAGCCGATCATTGGTCGCCTGTATCGCAATAAAGGGATTGAGTTGGTGGTGTATGGCAAGCCGCTGGTGAATGCCACCACGATTGACATCATCAAAGCCCACAAAACGGTAGAGCGCTTTGAACAACAAAAACTGCGTCTGCGTGAGAGTTTTCCGGTGCTGGAAGCAATCAGCAAATTGGATCTGGCGCCTGGCCGGATCGACCTTGGCAAACTGGCATTTGCCTATGCTTATAAGAATGCTGCAGAAGGCCTGAGCCTCGAGCAGTATCTGCAACGTGAACTGGCCGATTTACTCGGCCAAGATGATAAAATCAAACCTACCGATGTCGTGTTATACGGTTTTGGCCGTATCGGCCGGCTGTTGGCTCGCCTGATGATTGAACGTGCCGGCCCAAGCGCTAAGTTGCGTTTGCGCGCTATAGTAGTGCGCGGTGGTCGCAAAGGTGATCTGGACAAACGGGCCAGTCTGCTGCGCCGTGATTCGATCCATGGCCCATTTAACGGCAGCATCACCGTTGACGAAGAAAACGGTGGTATCAAGGCCAACGGTACTTTTATTAAAGTGATTTACGCCGATTCGCCGGAACAAGTTGATTACACCGCGTACGACATTCACGATGCGCTGGTGGTCGATAACACCGGGATTTGGAAAGACGACAAAGAGCTGTCGATTCATTTTAAAGCCAAGGGCGCAGCAAAAGTGTTGCTGACCGCGCCAGCCAAAGGCGATGTGAAAAATGTGGTCTATGGCGTCAATCATAAAATGATCACGGCGGACGACCGCATTGTATCGGCAGCCAGCTGTACCACCAACGCCATCACGCCGGTATTAAAAGCGCTGCATGACGAATACGGCATCCGCAATGGTCACGTTGAAACCGTGCATTCGTACACCAACGACCAGAACTTGATCGATAACTATCACAGCGCTGAACGTCGTGGCCGCGCGGCACCATTGAACATGGTATTGACCTCTACCGGTGCAGCATCTGCTGTTGCCAAAGCGCTGCCAGAGTTAAAAGGCAAGCTGACCGGTAATGCAATCCGTGTACCGACACCCAACGTGTCGATGGCAATTTTGTCGCTGAACCTGAACAAAGAAACCGACCGCGATTCACTGAATGCGTATCTGCAAAAAGTGTCGCTGTTTTCTGACCTGCAGGATCAAATTGACTTCACCAATTCAACCGAAATAGTCTCCAGCGACCTGGTTGGCTCGCGCTACGCCGGCGTGGTTGATTCTCAGGCCACTATTGCCGAAGAAGATCGCTGTGTGTTGTACGTTTGGTATGATAACGAGTTTGGCTACAGCACGCAGGTGATCCGCGTGATGAACGAGATGGCCGGTATTTTCTATCCGACCTTACCTGTGGCGCTGTAAGTCACTGTGCTGTTTGAACTGTGAAAACAAGAGCCGCCATTTAGGCGGCTTTTGCTTAGATGCGGCTGACCTCTGTGGCTTGGCAAGACAGGCCTCTGCGATTTGTGATAGGCTCTGCCGGTACTTTTTTCCCTGCCTGGAATACACATAATGAAAATCACCTGTAATTTTGACAGTGGCAATATCGACATCATTTCTGCCGATCGCATCGACGATATTCGCTTGGCTATTCGCAAAGACAATATGTCTGAATTTTATCAATGGTTTCATTTTCGTCTGCATAGCGACAGTTTCGAGCCGCACACTATCCGGCTGACCAATGTCAACACGTCGGCTTACCCCAAAGGCTGGGCCGACTATAAAGCCGTCGCTTCTTATGATCGCGAAACCTGGTTCCGGGTCGATACCGCCTTTGACGGAGAGCATCTGGTGATCACACATTATCCGGAAGCTGAATCCTGTTATTTCGCTTATTTCGCACCTTACAGCTACGAGCGTCACCTGGATCTGCTGGGCCAGGCGCAGGCGACCGGCCTCGCGCAGCTGGTGGATTTAGGTAACACCCTCGATGGCCGCGATATGAGCCTATTGGTGATCGGCGAGCCAGCCGACGGCAAGAAAAAAATCTGGATCACGGCACGGCAACATCCGGGTGAGACGATGGCGGAGTGGTTTGTCGAAGGTTTACTCGACCGTCTGCTGGACCAGGACGACGGCGTCGCGCGTCAGCTGCTGAGCAAAGCGGTATTTTATGTGGTGCCGAATATGAACCCGGACGGCAGCGTGCGTGGTCATCTGCGGACCAACGCGGTGGGTGTGAACCTGAACCGTGAGTGGCAAACGCCAACACTGGAAAAAAGCCCGGAAGTCTATCTGGTGCGGCAAAAAATGCTGGAAACCGGCGTCGATATGTTTCTCGATATCCACGGTGACGAAAACCTGCCGTACAACTTTGTCGCCGGAGCCGAAGGCGTGCCATCTTACAATGCAAAAATGGCGCAGCTGGAAACGCTGTTTAAGCAGACTATGCTGGCCGTCACGCCAGAATTTCAGACCGAATATGGTTATGATCTGGATGCGCCTGGTCAGGCCAATCTGACCATTGCTTCGACCTGGGTGGCCGAACAGTTTAAGTGTCTGGCTTACACGTTTGAGATGCCGTTTAAAGACAACGCTAACTTGCCAGACGAACAATTTGGCTGGTCAGATGTGCGCTCGAAAAAACTTGGTAATGACACCCTGATCGCAGTGCGTGCTGTGGTTGATCTGTTGTAAGCCAGTCACCATATAACAGCAGCAAGGCTGACCTTAGCTGCCAACAGGCCGGTTTGCAAAGCCGGCCTTTTGTTTTATAGTGCCAGTGTTTTTTCAGGTAGGTATTTATGGCGATAGTGGCGTGCCCGTTTTGCGGCAAAAAAGTCTCCAGTAAAGCAGCCAGCTGCCCGCATTGCGGCAAGGGGCTGGCCGAAGTGTCCCCGCTCCAAATTGAACGTATTGCACGTGATAAGCATCTGGCGTTGGGGCAAAGCATTAATAACCACGCAATGATTTCGATCTTGTTGTTTTTAGGCAGTTTTGTCTGGCTGTACTTCCGAATGCCGGAAGAGGGCAGCTGGCAATCATGGCTAACTTATGGCGTGATGGGACTGGGGGCCGCAGGCTATGTGATCTCCAAAGTCCGTATGGTGATGTACAAGAGGAAATAACGTGGATTTTATGGCGATGGTCAGCGCCATGTCCGCTGACACCTATGAAAAACTTTTGGATGCGGTCGGCACCGGACGCTGGGCTGACGGCACTCCACTTAATACGCAACAACAGGAGCAGACGATGCAACTGGTGATGGCGTATCAGGCGCGCGTACTGAAGTCGGCAGAACCCTTTACTATTGGTGCCGACGGTCAGATGGTGATCAAATCAAAAACGGAAATGAAAGCACAATTCAGTGCTGAGCAGTCAATCGCAAGGTTTGCACACGATGATCTTTAAGCGCTGGTTTAAGCCGAAGTGGCAGCACGAAAATCCAACTATCCGTCAGCTTGCAATCGCGGAACTGGATCAACAAACCCCTGAACAAAAAGAAATTTTGCACGAACTGGCTTTCAATGACGGCACCGAAGCCGTCCGGCGCGCAGCGCTGGAACGGTTGAACGAATTTTCGTTATGGTGGCAGGCGAGTAAACATGAATC
>JAIXSW010000575.1 GCA_027484495.1 Gammaproteobacteria bacterium | reverse complement strand
GTTCAACGCTGGCGCGGTGAATGTAACGCAAGCAGCCAACGCTGCTAAACAAGGCTATCGCACCAAAGATTTGCCCCAGCACAAACTGACGCGGCAGCGCCTGCCACAAAGTCCAGAGCGCGCAAAGCAGAGTCAGGACCACCAAGCCCTGATGGGTCCAGTGGCGCAACGACAATCGCGCCGGGCCGGCCTGCAGGGCCAATAATCCCTGGCGCAGATTCATCAGCGCCAGCAGGCACAACAACAATAAAAAGCCGGACATTTGCCGCACCGCGGCCGCAAACTTGACGGGATCTTGCCCTGGCGATAAATCAGCCGCCTTGACCGACAATGGCGCACTCAGTACCAGCGCACACATCAGGATCCCAGCGCTACAAATCAGATACATCAGCTGACTGTACCAGCGGCCACTGCGCACATGCCAGGGACTGCCTTTTTTGGCCAGCATCGGCCCCCAAAACACGCACAATGCCAACACACCACTGACGATATGCAGAATTAATAAATACTGATGCAGAGTTTGCATGGGCCCTCCAGGCTGCTGCGGAAATCACTGCAGTCAGCATGCCGCTTCTGCTTGCTACGTCACAGTGCCGGAAGTCACGATCGTCACTGTGACTTCCGGCCTATAGTCCCGATGACTTCCGGCCTATTGCCGGCAGAACCTGCCCTCGCGCATACTGCGGCATTCGCTGAATTTATCCTGATGAAGAGCTGTTGATGACTCACCCTGCGGTCCCCTTGCCCACTGCTGTGCCGCCGTCGCGCTGGCTGCAAAAAGAAAATCTGGCTGCAGTGTTGAGCTGGCTGGTGTTTGCCTATATCCAGCAAAGTGGCGCCATGCATCTCTTTGGCAACTGGCATCCGCTGAGCCTGCTGTGCGCAGCCAGTTTATTGCTGTTTATTGGCTTGTTTTTTTATTGTCAGTCCTGTGAAGAACACTCCACGCCAACACTGGCACTGCTGCTGATGTGGGCAGCGATGACCACCACTGCTGTGCTGGTGCCGAATGGTTTTTCTGCCGGACTTGGTGTGTTATGGGTCTGTCTGTTGCCTTGGTTTGTGCCGGCACGCTGGTTATATCTGATGCTCGTGCCGGCGTTATTGCCGGTGCTGGTGATGCAAAGTCTGAACGGTTTGCAGCTTGGCGAAGGTCTGATGGTGCTGGTGTGCGGTACTTTTCAGTTTTTTGCTATGTACGCCATGAGCAAAGCCCGTGAGGAAAAACTGGCGCGCGAAGCCCTGGCGCAGACGCATCAGGCGCTGTTGGCCGCACAGTCGCAGTTAGCGATCCAGGCTGCCGATGCAGAGCGGCTGCGCATCGCGCGCGACCTGCACGATAGCCTTGGCCATCATCTGACGGCACTGGTGATCCAGCTGCAGGTCGCCGGTTACCAAAGCAGCCAGCTGACGACAGATGACACAGCACCTGGCGCGCCACAGCAAGCGCTGACGGGGCAAATTAATCATTGCCATGATTTAGCCAAACAACTGCTGCAGGAGATCCGCCACACGGTGTCGCAACTGCGTGAACCGGCGCTGCCGCAACTGGCTTTGCAGCTCAAAGCCCTGGCGCAAAATGTGCCGCAACTGCAGTTAGATGTGCACATTCCACCCGGACTACCAACGGATCCACTCTCGACCGCGCTATTGTTTCGCGTCAGTCAGGAGGCGGTGACCAATAGTATCCGCCACAGTGGTGCCACTCAGGCACAGCTGCAGTTGTGGACACATCAGCAGCAACTGTTTTTCCGCTATCGCGACAACGGCACGCTGTCACACTGGCCACTTGATGAAGGCAATGGCCTGACCGGCATGCGCGAACGGATTGAACAGGCTGGCGGCAAGCTGCTGTTGTCCAATGAGCAGCAACAATTGCAGATCGATATTGAATTACCGGCGGAAGCAGCATGAGCATCCGCTTGATTGTGATTGATGACCAGACGCTGGTCCGTCAGGGCATCATCAGCTTATTGCAGCTAGATGCGGCGATTAAAGTGGTCGCACAGGCCGCTGATGGCAGCGACGTGGTCGCGCTGGTGCAACAGTTTCAGCCGGATGTGCTGCTGATGGATATCCGCATGCCACAGGTCAATGGCATTGCAGCACTGCATTTGTTGCAACAGGCTCAGCTCAGGGTACCGGTGATCATGTTGACCACTTTTGATGATCATCAGCAAGTTCTCGAAGCAATGCTGGCCGGCGCCCGTGGTTATCTGCTCAAAGATGTGGCTTTAGATGTGCTGCTACAAGCTATTCGAACCGTCGCCGCCGGCGGCTCTTTATTGCAACCGGCACTGACCGACCGTATCCTGCAGGCCCGAAATGGCGAAGCCAGCCCAGCGGACACTGAAAGTCTGTCGCCGAAGGAGCTCGAAGTATTGCGACTGCTGGCGGCCGGCTTCAGTAACCGGGAGATAGCTGCCGCGGTATTTAAATCCGAAGGCACAGTAAAAAATCAGGTGTCTGCCATTTTAGCTAAACTGGGCGTGCGCGACAGAACCAAAGCGGTACTGAAAGCGATCGACCTTGGTTTATTGCATTAACTCTTTCAGGAAAATTTCAGCATGCAACAACAACTCGCTCTCGTTAGTCTGATCGTCCGCGACTATGACGAGGCCATCGAATTTTATTGCCAGAAACTCGGATTCAGGCTGGTAGAAGATACACCACAGGGCCATAAACGCTGGGTGGTCGTGGCACCGCAGGGCGACAGTGGGTCTGCGCTGTTGTTAGCGCGAGCCAGTGATGCAGCACAGCAGGCGCT
>JAIXSW010000535.1 GCA_027484495.1 Gammaproteobacteria bacterium | reverse complement strand
CATCGCGCTTGCGCAGAAATCGGCGACTGCTATTATCGATATTAGCACTTGCACTTTCCCGATATTTCAGACCACTAGTTGAGTATGGCTTATTCCGGGCTGGGTATCCAACTGCTCAACTTTCTAGCCCTTAGCCAAGGGCTCATCACAAGCCTTGGCTAAGGGCGCACATGAAAATACGCAGTGGATCAAGCTATTTCCATCATAGCGCTATCACCACCCACTCGCCTTATAAGCCTCGCCACGCATTGGGATATTGGCTGAAATTTTTCCAAATCTTGGACTTAACACAAATCCGCCTAATAATGCAGCAGCAAGTCCACGCTAAGTCGTATGCAGCGCTAACAGCGCTATGAGCACCAACTTAACTGGGGCCAATTGCCTTTTACGAAAGGCTACTCAATGTCAATGAACTTTACCAGCACTATTATCCATGCAACAGCATTGTCCCGAAGGAGAGCTCTTACGGCAACCCCCGACGTGCGCATAAGCAGAGCCAGTCACCATCAACAAAGAAAGACCTACAAGAATTATTTCACCCCCCAGAAAAAATGACCGAAACGCCACAGACAAAGAATTTCTACCACCCACGCCACGAATTAAAAAGTTAATTACAATAAAAAATCATGAAGGATCATCAAAAAGAACGAGAGCAGCGACCTACCAGCCCCGGACACCCATTTAGCGCGAGAATGCTCGCCATAGAGAGGGTCCTGATGACCAAGCAACGTCGTTCTTTTACGTCTAAATTCAAACAAGAGACCGCTAGCTCGGTGCTCGATCAGGGCTATAGTCATATTGCCCCCCACGCTCCGGTGGACATTTCTCGACCTCACAATGAGACCTGTTCAAAGGCCTCAGAACTGACGCCCCCCCAGGCGAAGGTGTTATGGGTTTCGCTTGTAAAAACTCGATGTAATCGAATATATCAGCCTGGGCCAAGGCTCGGGTTTTGTAGATACGTTTACGGATGCGCTCTTTTTTCAGTCTGATGAAAAAAGACTCGGCCACCGCGCCGCGCCAACGGGTGCCCCTCCAACTCATACTAGGCTTCAGGCTGTTGGTTGCCCAGAAGCACCTTCAGTCGTCACTACCGTATTGGCTAATCAGGTGGGAGTGAACGATCACTCCTTCTTTGAGCTTGCGCCACCAAAGGGCCATCAGCAGCGCGCCCAAAGTCAATTCTCGTGCCGTCACGCCTTGATCTTGTGGGCGCACATCAAGCGAGCAACACAGTGCTTGCCGCAGGTTTCGCCGGCTTCCCGCAGATCGCCAAAGACACGGCACGTACTATACTGGCAAAGTACCGCGCGGCTACCTAAGAACCCCTTGGACAGTCTGTAGCGCAAATCCAAACCCGACGGCTCGGCGGTGCAATCCTTTTACTACGCGCTCCCGATACTTCTGCTCATAGTGATCAGCACTTGAATCCTGATAAGCCATGCCGAAGGGCATGGTGTTGTAGAGCAGGATAGCGATCTTTCGAGCGGTAGCAGTCACTGCCGTGGCCTTGCAAATGCGCGCAGACAAGCATCGATAGAAAGCGCCCAATACCGTATTCGTTTTGCCGATGGCCACCGCGGCCAGACAAAGTTGTGCGGCAACCAGGTTCTTGGTCTTGCGCGTATTCGCTGAAAGCACCTTGCCGCCACTGATCCGGCAACCAGGTGCCAGCGTCAGCCAAGAGGTGAAATGATAGGCAGTACGCCTGCGACTCAGGTCAGTGCCACACTCCGCCACCAAACGCAGCGCCAAGTAAGGGGCGTTATCATGGATCTGGGGCGGGTCGAGGCCAAGCTGATAGAATGAGCACATTCGGCTTTGGCATGCAGCGACGTGGCTTGGGGAGTTGCTAGCTGGATGAGAGCTGCGGCTGGGAGGGCCGCTGCAGACTCTGGCCATCTGCTGATCATAGATTTCGAGCAGTGCCTGATAGGCGTCGTACACGGCCAGCGCCTGTGCAAAGGCAAACACAGGCTCTAGCTGGTAGTTACCAACCAGAACACTCTGGATGGTCTCAACACTCAACTTGCAGCGGGTATCGCGCATGGTCGCCAGTGTCGCAGCGGTTCGCTCGCTGGCGACAATCTCACGAGGGATCCTGATGCCCGGTAGGCCAGGTAGCATTCGAGTTCAGCATAAAAGAGAAATTCTACATCAAAACCAATTACGCACTCGGACATCATCCTATCAAAAACAACAGAATAATTCTAATTTCGAGAAAGGAACACCTAATAGTTATTCATAGTCCAAATTAATCGTATAAAAGGCTCGCACCAAGCCAGGAGTCGCCGGCCCATCACCAACCTTGTAATAGCGCGGCTTAAAGTGTACAGCCATGTAGCCCTTCCGAGCATTGGCTGTTTGAAGCTCTCCAGAAACAGGCAACCGCATTGTTCCGCCCTTCTTAAAGCGCGATAACAGCCCCGCTGGATTACTACCAAGATTATTTACACCTAGCTGAATCTCTTGAAAAGGGGTCGTCGGCGCCGACTCATCACTTGGACCAAAAGCAAGCAGCAATTGGATGCCTACATTTGTTGAACGACCCGCCACGGAAGAATCAGTTAAAACCACACCTTTTGATGGGTTTCCTTCTCCATTGCTTGCACTTACCGTCATAATAACATTCTGAAAATCATACTTATAACAATCTAAATAGAATGCCCCGCCCAGTGAGTCGGGCCCCTCTAGAACCGAGCCGGTACCCTCGGAAAAGCTAGAGCTAGCGACTGCAGGTAGTGTCAGACTCATCGCGCTACCCCGAGTGAACGCAACTTCCCCAGCCAATCTTGACTTGCCTAAGTTACAGGTGGTAGCCCCAAGAAAAACCTGTAACGCCGTTGTATTCAGTTGATGGTTCGCTCGCCGGGTAAATTTTTTGTCATCAGCCTCCCCCCAAACTCCCGGCGTTTTCTCGAAGTACTCAACCCACGTACCAATATTAGACTTAAGAAATCCTCCGGCTGCGCCTAAGTCCAAACCCGGGTTATACCCCCAAGGCAATTGGCTATCAAACTCTGTCTCCAAGTCCTGGCCAAAACTACTTGTTGCACGCACCTGAATCTCAACGCGAAACGCAGGTAGGCTGGCGAGCCCTTCATCACCAACAGGAGTAGTAACCAAACCAGGTAGAGGCTGCCCAGGGATGGGGGAGGAGCTTAGAGGCGCCCCATTTACATATGGCTTGTACAAGAGCTCAAGCCCTACAATCCCCGTCGCATTAAAAGGAATTGCCCATGCTTGCGCCGAAGGGTCCCAACAGTCTGTTGGGCAGTCCGGGATAAAACCTACACCTCCACGCCTTATATTGGGCCCCTGCCATTCACCGACGGTATCATCAAAGTATGGCTGAGGACCTATATAGTCTGTAACCAGAGGAAAATCCAATGCAACAATGGGGGCAGCACCTAGAAGTACCCCGGCAAATTGAGGACTACCAGGATAAGCCACTTCGAATAGAATGCTTTTAAGATATTCAACAACCGGAGCCTGGGCCGAAGTAATAGCACTATAGTAACCACCATCAGAGAAAAATATGTCACCTTCGTCCCAGTCGACGGCCCATGCACGCCCCGACAGCAGAAACAAAAACAAAAAAAACCAAGATTTTATATTATTAAACATCTACAACCCCCTAATCTTGCCCCAACATAAGCACTTGGCAGCGCCCCACATCCAACCGTCTCAGACTAGTTTGGGCAAGTTTCACCTTGGGACTCTCAAGATCCTGAGCGT
>JAIXSW010000482.1 GCA_027484495.1 Gammaproteobacteria bacterium | reverse complement strand
TCATGCAGTTGTTGCTGCTGTTGCTGTTGCTGCAGCTGTAACTGGCTTTTTTCCGCATTGAGTTGATCAACATGCTGAAACAGATTTTCCATCTCTTGCTTCAGTTCAGTCCGCAGGTTTTCCAGCAAGCTGATACGTTGATTCAGAACGTTTTTTTCAGTTGAACTTTGTTGTTCAGTTTGTGACAGCTGGGCATGAAGCTGAGACAGCACCTGATCTCGGTTGGCGAGCCAGTTCTTATGCTCTGTCAATTCACCCAGCAGATCTTCAATACGTTGTTGCCGTTGTTGTAATGCACTTTGCGTGTCGGCAAGAGCCAACTGAACTTGTTGCACTTGCTGCTGCGCCTCATCAGCCTGCATAGCAGCGGAACATGCTTTGCCAAGACGGCTGAACACTGTCTGGACAATTTCATAGGTCTGCTCACCGGGACGGATCTCCAGTAAACGACTGAAACTGTCAGAAGGCGGCTTATTGAATTGCACCACCAATAAGCCATGTTGCTGCAGAAACTCAAAATGCTGATGCTGTTTTTGCAACTCAGTTCTGAGCTGTAACAGATGGCGAAACGAACTTTGTTGGCTGTGATGCAGCAATACCACGGCCTGCGCTGACAGTTTCGGCTGCCAAAGCTGGAACAGCAACATTGCATCCGTCGCCGGATCCGTCAGATTCAGATGCAACAGATCAACACTGCCGTCCAGAAACAAATTGGCCGCCTGAAACAGGTCGTGGTCGAGGATTTTGGAAAATTCTTCATACTGGGTTTTGTTATAACCGATGATTTTTTCCAGCTCAGCCTGTTTATTCTGCTGGCTCCAGTCGTCAATGGCGTAACAACGGCCACCGACATTCAACTTGTCCAGCGACTGGCAAAATGCAAAATATGCCGCACCTGATGCCGCGCCGAGTTCAACGACTATTTTGGGTTTAATGCTTTCCATCAACCAGAAAGCAAAAGGTAAGTGATCGAGCCAGTCAGACGAGCATAAATACTTCGGCCGCCAGAACATCGCTTTGGAAGACAAACTCGGCAGCGCGCCCAAATTTTCATTACTTAGATCACGATTTCCACGACTGATGAACTGTGATTCCTGATAGTGCTCTGCCATCTGTTTCCATTACCTGTTTTTCTGGTTTATACACAACAAACTGCGGGGTCTTGTCACTGGGCTTGGTATTAACGTGACCATTCGTGCCTATACTGCCGACTGGAGTAGTGACTGTGCTCTGGTTTAATCATAGGGTTTGACACTGGTAAACACCAGTCTGAAGCAGACGGCAGGCCAGTAGCAAATGTTGGTCTTGTGGCTGAATTACCTGCGGCAGGTAAACATGCCGATGGCAGGCGCTATTGGCATTCAGGTCAGGAATGAATGGGGACCTGTGGTCCTGCTGATTTGGTGTCACTTTGAACAAACCTGAGAATATCCTTATCCGGGTAGCGTCACTGCGTAATCCGCCATTTTCGTCATTTTTGCCCGACAGTACAACCTTTTCCTGTCTAATCCATGGCTGTGTACGATGACAGAACTGGCCGCTCCGATGAATTGCCAAGTTACGGCAGCGGGACTTTCTGCTAATATCGCCGCTTGCATTCGAGTCGGCATTTAACTACAGGCATCTGTATGATCAACCATTTCCGCGTGTTAGGTGTTAAAGCCAGCGCCAGTGAAGATGAAATTAAAAAAGCCTATAAACGGCTGTCGAATAAATATCATCCGGACAAGTTACTCGGCTTGTCTGACGACGAAAAAGCAGCGGCCGCCAATGCGCTGCATCAGGTCAAACTTTCTTATGACGTGCTGTCCGATCCAAAAGCCAAAGCCGCTTTTATCAAAGATTTTAACAATGTCATTGTCACCGACCCCGCCGCAGCGATGAAAGAGCTGTGGGACCAGTTCTATTGAGGACGTTATGACGAAGAAACTGAATATCCAAAAAATCAATCAGCTCAAAACTGATGCATACGAGAACATCGATTCGTACAACGATCCGGACACACCGAAAGCGCTGGAACAGTTCAGCGCCAAAATCAAAGCGATTTTGCAGGCTGACCCGGAAATGCTCGAATCCGTGCCTGAATATCTGCCGGTGGCGCTGTTTGGCCGCGTCAAGTTCAGCAAAGAAGCCAAGCTGAAATGGGCTAAATGGGTGCAAACCGCCACATTGCCGGCCTGGGACGAATTTAAAGTCACGGTGGCGTTTAATAATGCCGATCTGCCGCTGGTCAAAACCGTCCGTGACTATTCCGAAACTTTGCTGATTGAATCCTGCGCTGTGTTATATCTGCTGGAACAACAAGGCAAAGCGCCGGCGCGCAGCCGCAATAGCAGCAGCGAAGATCAGGACGACGAGCCGGGTTACGAAGAAGATTATGATAGTGATGATCGGGACGAAGCCGACGACGACTACAACGGCAATGGCCGGGATGACGATGAAGACGAAGAAGGCTATGACGATGCCTACGACGATATCCGCTTTAAAGGAGAAGGTCGCTGATGAATAATCTGATTGAAATTACCGTTGCCGAGATCAAAGAACTGGCGATGGTCGAGCCGAAACAGGCCAGCAAAAAATTCGAGCTGATCGCCAATGAAATGTCCGACGCCCAGCTGGTCGAAGTGATTGAACAAATTGATATTGTCACGCTGACGCAAATCAACAGCCAACACGATATCTCGTTCCCGTCGATTATTTCTGAGCTGATGACGCCGGAAAAAATCCGCGACATCGTTTGTCAGCAACCGTTGTACTGGGAAGAGAAAATCAAAAACAATGCGGAAGAACTGAAACAGCATACCTTTGATTTTCTGACTTATCTGATCCGCACGCAGGAAACCGAGGAAAAACAAGCCGAGATCCTCGAATGTATCGCCGAAGACCCGGCCGGCCTGTTTTATCTGTCGATCCCGTTTATTGAGCTGTATCGCGGCGAAGTAGTTGAAGATGAAGATTTTTATCAGGACATTCTGCATGAAGAAGAGCAGGACCTGGAAGAAGCCGTCAGCTACACCGAGCGTCATCTGAATGAAGAAGTGCATGGTCTGGGCTTTGACGACCCGCGCAGCCTGCTGGCGCTGATCCGTCAGTTAACCCCGCAGGTTGAACAAGCGATCAAAGCACTGGTCCGCAATGAAAACTCTGGCTGGGAAAGCATTATCAATAAGTTCGCCACCGAACTGGTGATGCAGGCCAAAGATAAGAACCAGGGCAGCGACGAATACGCTGAAGTGGATGATATGTTCAGTTTCCTCGATTAAGGACCATCGCATGCAATTAGTCCTGCGCGACCAGGAACAAGGGCCGTTTCTGAGCAAGGTGCTGAGCTTCGGCAAAGAACAACAGTTATTAAGCAGCGAAGAAGTGGCGGCGTTAAAAGCCAAAGCGGTGCTGATGAGTCTGAAATTCGCTGACAAGTTTTACAACAAATACAAAATGCATCTGCTGGAACAGGCAGCGCATGATGTAGTTGGCGTGGTCAGTCTTGGCCTTGCGGAGTTGTCTGATCATGATCCGGCGCGCGCGCTGACGCTGCTGCAAGGCGCCGATGGCGTGATGAAGCCATTTCAAAAAGGCTGGAGCATGCTGGTCACGGTCAGTCCAAAACAGCAAAGCCGCAAATCATTGTTTGGTGATGTCGATGAGCAACTGCTGCACGATATCTCCAGCCCGCCAGACGCCGAAGAATGGCATGGCTGGCAGCTGTATCAGAACGCGTTACTCGAATCGAACCGGCGCAATGCGATTCATTTGCTGAAACAGCAGTTTTTCCAGCAACAGCAAGTTGACCCGTTTGAACATTTCAGCCTCGAAGGCATGCTGGCTGAAGT
>JAIXSW010000188.1 GCA_027484495.1 Gammaproteobacteria bacterium | reverse complement strand
TTGTTCTGACAGTGGCTTGCTCAGCGGTCCGGCGTCTTGTCCGGCTGTTTGACTGGCGTAGGTCAGACCAAAACCATAAGGCAATAAAGGCGTCTGGCCATCACCGCTGTTGACTTTGAACTGGGTGGGATGTTGTGGCCAGCTGAAGCTGAGCTTGCCCTGGAAGTCATATTGCACTTTGCCCGCGGCGGTTTTCAGTAACACGTCGGCGATGCCGGCGCCTTCACTGCCCGGCAACCAGGCGGCGACAAAAGCGTCGGATTGGTTCAGCTCTGGATTGACCCACAGCGGCCGGCCGCTCAGGAACACACTGACGACCGGGATCCCTTGTTGTTTCAGTGACTTCAATAACGCTAACGCAGTTTTATTGCCACGCTGGAACTCAAAATTGTCGATATCGCCGTTGCCTTCGGCATAAGGCTCCTCACCGAATACCACCACGGCAACATCGGGTTTTTGCTGGAAGCTGCCGTCTTTTGACAGCATCACCTGACCACCGGCGGCTTGCACCTGGCTGGCAAAGCCCTGGTAAATCGAGCTGCCGCCCGGGAAATCGGCATTGACGTTGCCGGTGCCTTGCCAGCTGATCGACCAGCCACCGCTTTGCAAGCCGATGTCATCCGCAGCCGGGCCGGTCAGCAGGATCTTCGCTTTCGGTGATAATGGCAGTAGTGACTGATTATTTTTCAGCAATACCAAAGATTTACGCACCGCATCGCGCGCCACAGCGCGGTGCGCTGCAGCACCAATTAATTCAGTTTTACCAGATAAAGCACGTTTGGCCGGGCCCGGCCGGTCAAACAAACCGGCGCGTAGTTTGACGCGCAGAATACGCCGTACCGCATCGTCAATCCGGCTTTGCGCAATCTCACCACGCTTCACCTGCGCCAGCAGATTGTAATACAGCGGTTTCCAGGCACTGGTTGGCACCATGTAAACATCGAGGCCGGCATTGGCTGCCTGCGCGCAATTTTCATTGGTACAGCCGGGGATTTGGCCATGGCCGTTCCAGTCGCCGACCACCAGGCCGTCAAAACCAAACCGTTCTTTGAGGACTTGCGTCAGTAAATAAGGGCTGCCGTGGTTTTTCTCACCATGCCAGCTGTTAAAAGATGCCATCACGGTTTGCGCGCCGGCCTGCAGACCACCGACATAACCCTGGGCATGGATGTCAATCAACTGTTGCTCGCTGGCGATGTTGTCCCCCTGATCGACACCGCCTTCAGTGCCACCGTCACCGAGGAAGTGTTTGACGGTACTGATCACATGATGGTCGGTCATAAAGTCACGGCCGGGTTCGCCCTGCAAACCCCGCACGATGGCGGCAGCATAATCGCGCACCAGCGCCGGGTCTTCGGCATAGCCTTCGTAAGTACGGCCCCAGCGGTCGTCTTGCGGCACTGCGACTGTCGGCGCGAAAATCCAGTCAATGCCAGTGGCGCGGACTTCCACTGCGGTGGCGCGGGCGATTTGCTCAATCAGTTTGGGCTCACGCGCGGCACCGAGGCCAATGTTGTGCGGGAAAATGGTGGCGCCGATCACGTTGTTATGGCCGTGGACAGCGTCTGTGCCCCACATAGTTGGGATAGTACTGCCGTCCTGACTGGCGTCGACCGAGGCCTGATACATCGCATCCGCCAGTTTGATCCAATCGGCGGGTGTGGCGTGTTTGTTATTGGCCGGGAATGAGCCACCGCCATTGAGGTAAGAACCAAAGCCATATTTACGCATATCTTCAACGGTGATATCGCGGATCTCCGGCTGGATCATCTGGGCGATTTTTTGCTCCAGCGTCATGCCAGCGAGAATTTTTTCCAGCCGTTGTTCCAGTTTTTTGTCCACAGGCACTGCAGAAGTCAACGCAGGCCAACGCTGAATATCGCGATCTTTAGCGACGGCACTGTCCGCATTTGCTGCGGCAGTGGCGCTGCCTGTGGTTAAGGCCAGAGTCACAGCCAGCGCTACAGGAGCAATCCGGCGACGCGAGGGCAGTGAAGTGAATTGGAACAGAGCTGGCAACATAAAAATCCCCGTGCAAAAGTTGGCCCAGAGGCAAGCTGCTGCGGGCAGCGCTGCTGAATAGACCAGTCAATGAATAAATGGAAGCGCTTACAGATATAGCATCGTTTTTCCAGAGGGCCAAGTGCTTTTTCCGCCTGACTCCGCGTCAACTCCAGCACAATGAGCGCCTGTAGTTGTCTATTATGTAACCGGTTACTGGTATATAAAATCATATTAAACAACGAGATAGCATGGGTTACGTTTTTTGTATTGACGCATTATAAAAAATCAACTAATGTCCTGAAAGCGCTTTCAGAAGTGTGTCAGGGCAGTATCAACACCAAAGAAAAAGGCGCAACGTCTCGTCAGCAGACGAGCAAAAAAAGCCAGAAAACACAGTCGACAGGGAAACCAAATGAATCCAACTACATTTCACAAGAGCAGACTCGCCACCAGCATTGCGCTGGTGCTTGGCGTTGCAATGCCAGGCTATGCAGCTGCAGATGACGCGGCAGCGGCCAAAGAAGACAAAATTGAGGTGATTACGGTCACCGGTATTCGCGGCAGTTTGATCAAATCGATGGACAGCAAACGCGAATCTGAAGGCATCCTGGATGCAATTTCTGCCGAAGATATCGGTAAATTTCCTGACACCAACCTGGCAGAATCGCTGCAGCGGATCACCGGTGTGTCGATTGACCGCGTCAACGGCGAAGGTAGTAAAGTTACAGTGCGTGGTTTTGGCCCTGACTTTAACCTTGTGACGTTAAACGGTCGTCAGATGCCAGTAACCACAGGCTCACGCTCGTTTGATTTTGCCAACATTTCTTCTGATT
>JAIXSW010000015.1 GCA_027484495.1 Gammaproteobacteria bacterium | reverse complement strand
GTAACCGGCCATATATAAATCGCCGATCGCATCAAGGATTTTGTGTTTGATAAATTCGTCGTCGTAGCGCAGGCCATCCTGGTTCAGCACGCGGAACTCATCCAGTACCACAGCGTTATCAAAACTACCACCTAACGCCAGATTGTTCGCCCGCAGGTATTCAATATCCTGCAGAAAACCAAAAGTGCGTGCACGGCTGATGTCTTTGATAAAACCAGCAGCAGAGAAATCAACTTTCATATGCTGACGGGTTTCAGAAATGACCGGATGATCAAAGTCAATCGCAAAGTCGATGCGAAAACCGTGGTGCGGCTTAAACTCAGCCCACTTGTCGCCATCTTCAACGCGCACGGTTTTCTTAATGCGGATAAATTTTTTCGCCAGTTTCTGTTCAGAAACGCCAGCTTCCAGCAGCAGGTACACAAACGGATTGGCGCTGCCATCCATGATCGGGATCTCGGCGGAATCAACCTCAACAACGAGGTTATCAATACCGAGGCCGGCGACCGCCGCCATCAGGTGTTCAGTCGTCGATAACCGGACGCCCTGAGGATTAATCAGACAGGTACACATCACTGTGTCACCCACCAGTTCTGGTGCGACTTTAAAGTCGACCACCGGGTTCAGATCGACACGACGGAACACAATTCCTGTGTTGTCAGGCGCAGGTCGGAGAGTAAGCGTAACCTTTTCGCCTTTGTGTAAACCCACTCCGATGGAGCTGATGGTCTTCGTGATAGTGCGTTGTTTAATCATCATTTTTTCCTGTTCAAAAACTGAACAATCCCAAACGGCGGCGAAGCATAGCATATGTTAACAAACTTGCCAATGCTACAGGTCCGACTTCAGACTAGCTTTAAAGCTGAAAGTTTCAGCTTATATCCAACGATTTTTTCGATTAATCGGCTTGCTTGCGCAGGAAGGCCGGAATGTCGAAAATATCAATATTGGCTTTGTTATCGGCCTGTGGTTTGCTTTGTGGCGCTTCCACTGCCGCCATTGCTGGCTGCGCATCACGCATTTCACGTGCCGTGTTGCCGGCATGGCCATATACGCTGCCGCCATGACCATAGCCCGAAGGTGTGCCAGTGCTGTAGCCACCACGAACTGGTTCTGCACGGTGATGACCATGTACCAGGCTGATATCCGGACGACGCTCTGCACCGATACCGGTTGCAACGACAGTCACGCGCAGCTCATCTGACATTTCCGGATCAATGACCGCACCAACAACCACAGTCGCATTCTCAGATGCGAACGCTTTAACGGCGTTACCGACAATCTCAAACTCTTCGATAGTCAGGTCTAAACCCGCAGTGATATTGACCAGAATACCTTTAGCACCTGACAGGTCGATATCTTCCAGCAGCGGGCTGGAGATCGCTTGTTCGGCAGCTTCTTCGGCACGGTCCGGACCAGTGGCACGGCCAGTACCCATCATCGCAGTGCCCATTTCAGACATTACGGTGCGCACGTCAGCGAAGTCGACGTTAATCAAACCTGGACGGGTGATTAGTTCAGCAATCCCCTGCACCGCGCCCAGCAGTACATTGTTCGCAGCTTTAAATGCATCGAGCAGACTGGTGCCTTTGCCGAGAACTTTTAATAACTTATCGTTTGGAATAGTGATCAAAGAATCGACATGTTTTGCCAGTTCATTGATGCCTTCATCGGCGTAATTGGAGCGTTTCTTCCCTTCAAACGGGAATGGCTTGGTTACGACAGCAACAGTCAGAATACCCAGCTCTTTGGCCACTTGTGCGACGATTGGCGCTGCACCAGTACCAGTACCACCGCCCATACCGGCCGCGATAAACACCATATCCGCGCCCATGATGGTCTTTTTGATGGTGTCACGGTCTTCTTCAGCAGAACGACGACCGACATCCGGATTTGCGCCGGCACCTAAACCTTTGGTGACATTAGCACCCAGTTGCAGCGTGACATTGGCGGACGAATTGCGCAGTGCCTGCGCGTCCGTGTTGGCGGCAATAAATTCCACCCCTTCAATGTTGCTGGCAACCATGTATTCGACAGCGTTACCGCCACCGCCACCGACGCCAACCACTTTGATGACAGCTTCTTCGCTGTGGTTTTCCATTAACTCAAACATGTTGCTCTCTCCGTTTTACGCTTACTCAAAACTCGCCTTTAAACCAGCTGGTCAGTTTTTTAACAAAACCGCCAACCGACTCCCGTGCCGCCACTGCTTTTTTCTGCTGGGCACGTGCATCTTTGCCATACAATAACAGACCAACCACACTGGCATAAGCCGGGTCGTTCACATACTCGGTCAAACCGGTAATATTGGCCGGGAAACCCAGCCGCACCGGCATCTGGAAAATATCTTCGGCAAATTCGATTGCACCTTCCATCTTGGCGGTGCCCCCGGTCAGTACCACACCGGCAGCAATTTGCTCTTCCAGACCACTGGCGCGGATCTCTTCCACCACCAGCTCAAATAATTCCTGATAACGCGGCTCAACCACTTCAGCCAGCGTGTGGCGTGACATGCTGCGGGCCGGACGACCGCCCACGCTTGGCACTTCAATGTTTTCTTCTTTACCAACCATGCTGCGCAGCGCGCAGGCATACTGGATTTTGATATCTTCAGCATGACCAATTGGTGTGCGGAAGATCTTCGCGATGTCGCTGGTGACCTGATTCCCGGCCACTGGGATCACCGCGGTGTGGCGCAGCGCGCCATTGGTATAAATCGAAATATCGATAGTGCCGCCGCCCATATCGACCACACAAACACCCAGCTCTTTTTCATCTTCGGTCAGGATGGCAAAGCTTGACGCCAGCGAGCTGAATATCAGCTGATCAACATGTAAACTGCAGCGCTCGACGCATTTTTCAATATTTTTCGCCATATCGTTGGCGCAAGTGATGATGTGCGCCTTGGCTTCCATCCGCACGCCAGACATGCCAATCGGGCTTTTGATACCTTCCTGCATGTCGACCGAAAATTCCTGCGGCAGTACATGTAATAATCGACGTTCGGCTGAAATCGGCACCGATTTGGCGGCGTGGATCACATTCGCCACATCTTCTGCGGTCACTTCAGTGTCGTTGATCGGCACCATACCACTTTCGTTCTGACAGCGGATATGTTTACCGGTAATGCATAAATACACGGAAGACACCCGTCAATCTGTCATCAGTTCAGCTTCATCAATGGCGCGTTGCACCGATTGCACCACCAGATTCAGATCGTTGACACCACCTTTATCCATGCCGCGGGCAATGTGCGTACCGACGCCGACAATCGCCAGCTGGTTATCTGCGGTGATCTCACCGACGACGGCTTTAATTTGCGAGGTGCCGATATCTAAGCCAACAATCAGATCCCGATCTAACGACTTGGTCATGCTTTTCTCTTTTCCGTTATCACCGGAGGCGCGTACTGCACCGCCAATCCTGTGTCATACCGTAAATCGACTTGTACTATCGCTTCCGGTTTATGTTTTACCACCACCGGATACAGGTCGATAAATCGCTGTACCCGTTTTAATGTATCTTCGCGGCCCAATTTCAGGGCGATACCGTTACTGAGCTGGACTTCCCAGGCAAAACGCTCAGTGACCGATAAGCCTGCGGCATCAAACTGATGTAACGCCAACAGTGCCTGCACTTTACCGTACATACTCAGTGCGTCCTGCTCTGCCCCTTCCGGGCCAAACAGTTTTGGCAACGCTGCCTGCAGTTGTTCCAACGGCGCGCGGAACACTTCGCCGCGTTTGTTCAGCAGATAGTCTTTGTTCCAGATCGCCACCGGACTGTGTTCAGTCACCACCACCACCAGGGTGCCGGGCCACTGCTTGCGTACCGCGACCTGATGCACCCAAGGTTGTTGCTGCAAAAAGGCGGCGACTTCGTCGACATCCAGTTTGAAATAATTGCCAACCAGATGCTGTTGCAACTTGCTGTGCAGTTGCCCCGGCTGGATATGGCCGAAATCACCATAGAGTTTCACTTGTTTGATCGGAGCCGTCTGCTGGTGCTGTACCCAGTGACTGACCTTGATCCCAAACCAGATGACTAAGGCCACTGCGCAGAGAAAAAACACCACACCGCCGACAAATGCCGGCGTGTAAGGCGTTTTCTGGCTCTGACGCAATGCTTTCATAGCGCCTGCTCTAAAATTCTTGCCACAAGCTGCTCAAAGCTGTAACCAGCAGCACGGGCGGCCATCGGCACCAGCGATTTTTCGGTCATGCCCGGCACCGTATTCACTTCCAGCAAGCGGAACTGGCCGTCACTGTCGAGCATCGCATCGACACGACCCCAGCCACTGGCGCCGACCGCTTTAAACGCGGCCATCGCCGATTGTTGCAAACTGGCGGTTTGTTCAGCGCTGATTGGCGCCGGACACAGATATTCGGTGCTATTCGACTGATATTTGGCTTCGTAATCATAAAAAGCCCGCGGCGTGCGCATTTCAATCACCGGCAGAGCCTGACCGTCCAGCATTGACACGGTAAATTCACGACCGTTGATCCACTGTTCAACTAACACAGCATCATCATACTCAAACGCCAGCGCTAACGCCTGTTCCAACTCTGCCGCCGTAGTGGCTGCAGACATACCGATACTGGAACCTTCATTGGCCGGTTTAACCATCACTTTGCCATTGAGCTCGGCCAGCATTGCGGCGTAATCAATGTCGTCGCCTTTTTGTGCGACGCGAAATGGCGCTGTCGGTAAGCCATGCGCGCTGAACAGAAATTTGCAGCGAATTTTGTCCATCGCCAGGGCTGAACCCAATACACCAGAACCGGTATACGGTATGTCATGCAGTTGCAGCGCGCCCTGCATGGTGCCATCTTCACCACCACGGCCATGCAATACAATAAACACGCGGTCAAAAGCCTGAGCTTCCAGCGCACTGAGCGGTTGGTCTTTTGGATCAAAAGCATGAGCATCAATGCCTTGTGCCTGTAATGCTTTGAGCACTGCAGCACCGGACTTTAACGACACTTCCCGCTCAGCTGAAGTGCCACCAAACATCACGGCGACTTTGCCAAATTTACTGCTCATGATGCTCTCCCGGCACTTTGTTTCATCACTTCGATATTCAATTGCTGTGCGGCCAGCTGTTTCGCCAGTGCACCGATATTCCCGGCGCCCTGCGTCATCAGTACATCGCCGTCCTGCAGTACATCCGCTAAAGCTGCCGGTAAGTCGGCTGGTGTTGCGACATAGATCGGATCAAGCTGACCACGGGCCCGGATGCTGCGGCATAAGCTGCGGCTGTCGGCGCCTGCGATGGCCGCTTCACCGGCACTGTAGACTTCAAGTAACAACAGGCTGTCGACTGTCGACAGCACCTTGGCAAAATCTTCATATAAATCGCGGGTGCGGGTGTAACGGTGTGGCTGATATGCCATCACTAAACGACGTGTTGGCCAGGCATTGCGCGCGGCCGCAACTGTCGCCGCCACTTCACTGGGATGGTGGCCATAATCGTCAACTAACAGCACTTTGCCACGGCCGGTATCAAACTCACCATACTGCTGGAAGCGACGACCGATACCTTCAAATTTACTGAATGCCGATAAGATGGCTGCTTCGGCAACCCCTTCATCCTGCGCCATGGCAAACGCAGCGGTGGCGTTTAACGCGTTGTGACGGCCTGCCAGGTTTAACTCGATGCTTCGGCTCTGTTTGGCCGGATCTGTCACAACAAAATGCGTTCTGGTACCGGACTGACTGAAATCACTGATGCGGTAGTCCGCATCGTCGCTAAATCCATAAGTGATCACAGTGCGGCCAATCCGCGGCATCAGTTCGCGGAGTACCGGGTCATCAATACACAACACTACAGCGCCGTAAAATGGCAGGTTGTGGCAGAACTCCAGGTAGGTTGATTTCATTTTCTCGAAATCACCCTGGTAGGTTTCCATATGGTCCGGTTCGATATTGGTAATAATGGCGGCCATCGGCTGCAGATGCAGGAAAGACGCATCACTTTCATCGGCTTCAGCAATCAGGTAACGACCTGTGCCCAAGCGTGCATTGGTGCCGGCTGAATTTAACAAACCACCAATGACAAAAGTCGGATCTGCACCGGCTTCAGCGAAAATTGACGATACCAGGCTGGTCGTCGTCGTTTTGCCATGGGTCCCGGCGATGGCGATGCCATGACGATACCGCATCAGTTCGGCCAGCATTTGCGCACGGCGCACCACCGGGATGCGTTGTTCCAGCGCCGCATTCACTTCCGGATTGTCCGTTTTGATTGCACTGGAGACCACAACCACGCTGGCGCCCCGGATATTCTCCGCCGCATGACCAAACTTGATTTCAGCGCCCAATGACGTCAGGCGTTCGACCACCGGATTCGGGCCCAAGTCTGAGCCGGAGATTTTGTAACCTTCATTGAGCAGGACTTCGGCGATACCGCCCATCCCTGCACCACCAATCCCGACAAAATGAATGCAATCAACACGACGCATTGCAGTTTTTTCCGGGTGCATGGTTTTCATTATCATATTAATTCACACCTGTCAGACGTCGACAAACAACTGCAACCTGCTCGGCTGCATCGTCGATGGCACAAGAACGTGCCAGTTGTGCCATGTGCGCCAGTGGAGTCTTATCTGACAACCAGCTTTGCAGCAGCGGCACTAATGTTTCCGGTTTTAATTCAGCCTGAGGCAGTAATAACGCGGCCTGTTTCGATACCAACACACTGGCGTTCGCCGTCTGATGGTCATCGATTGCAGTCGGCAGCGGCACAAACAGCGCAGCCACGCCGACACAAGCCACTTCACTGACAGTCAGCGCGCCGGCCCGGCAAATCACCAAATCAGCCCAACGATACGCTTCGGCCATATCGTCAATAAAAGCAGTGACTTGCACTTCAAGATTGGCCGGCTTGCTGGCATATGCCAATTCGGTTTGCGCCAGTTCAAGTTGCCCGGTCTGATGGCGCACCTTGATCTGGCCAGAAGCCGCGGCCTGCTTCAGGATCGGCGGTAAGACCTGATTAAAAACCCTGGCTCCTAAACTACCACCGACGATCAAAATATTTAAGCTTTTCTGCAAATAATTCTGCGGATTTAAGCCGATCAGCGCCTGGCGTACCGGATTTCCCAACACAAGTCGCTGTGGCAGATTGGAAAAGGCTTGTGGGAACGCGACCAGCACCTGATCGGCGATCCGCGCCAACAGTTTATTCGTGGTTCCGGCCACAGCATTTTGCTCATGGATCACCAGCGGAATGCCATCGAGCCAGGCCGCCAAACCACCGGGACCACTGGCGTATCCGCCAAAACCAAGCACCAGACCGGGCCGTAGCTGCTTCACCAGCGAGCGGGCCTGAGCGACGGAGCGCCATAACATCCATGGCGCCTGCAACAACGAACGCCAGCCTTTGCCACGTAATCCGGCAACGCTGATCGTATGCAGCGGATAACCAAATTCCGGTACCAGGCGCGCTTCCATCCGATCTGCAGTGCCGAGCCAGTGCACAACCCAGCCGTCAGCAGCCAACACATCGGCTACTGCGCGCGCCGGAAAGATATGACCACCGGTACCACCGGCCATGATCAGTACTGTTGGCCTCAGCGCGTTCGCCGGATCCTCCGGCATGGCGAGTTCAGGCATGAACGCCTCCGCTGATCGCATGTTTACCTTTGAGGCGTACTTCAAAATCGATTCTGAGCACAATGGCAGCAGCCACCAGCATAATTACCAGACTACTGCCGCCAGAGCTGACAAATGGCAGCGTCAGGCCTTTCGTTGGCAAAGCACCGGTCGCAACACCGATATTGACGAAGGTCTGACAGCCAATCCAGATCGCGATGGAATACGCCAGAAAGCCATGAAAACTCATGCCTTTTTGCACGGCGCGTTTCCCAATCCACAGGGCTCGCACCAGCATCAAAAACAGCAAACCCGCGACCGTCATAACACCTAATAAGCCGGTTTCCTCTGCGATGATCGCGAGTATGAAGTCAGTATGCGCCTCCGGCAGGTACTCCAGCTTTTGTACCGAATTTCCGAGGCCCTGGCCGGACAAACCACCACGGCCAAACGCCATCAGCGATTGCGTCAGCTGGTAACCGCTGCCAAACGGATCGGCCCAGGGGTCCAGAAACGCGGTCACCCGTCGCCAGCGGTATTCGCTGTAGACAATCAATACCGCCATCGATGCAAGGCCGGTCAGGATCAAACCAAAAAACTGCCAAAGCTTGGCACCGGCTAAAAACAATAGCACCACGCTGGTGCCGAACATCACAATTACAGTACCAAGGTCAGGCTGCATCAACAGCAACACTGCAAACACAAACAGCACCAATAACGGTTTTAAAAAGCCTTTAAAGTTTTCGATGACCTCTTCATGCCGGCGCACCAGATAACTCGACAGGTAGATAAAAAAGAATAATTTAGCCGGTTCTGCTGCCTGAATACCAATAGGGCCAACATAGAGCCAGCGGGTACTGCCATTGACGTTACGGCCAAAGGCCAATACGGCGATAAGCCCGAGGATCCCCAGCACCAACAACACCATACTGCCCTGCAACCAGCGGTCTATCGGCACATTCAGCGCCAGATAAGCACAGCCAATGCCGATCAGGATGTACACCAAATGACGGATAGCATAATGCAGCGGGTCACCAAATAACCGTTCCGCTACCGGCACTGAGGCGCTGGTCACCATCACAAAACCAATACCAAGCAACAGGATCATCAGCGTAAAGAAAAAACGGTCATAACTGACACCATCTTCCGCCCGCCACCAGTCGACCCAATGTTCGATTAACTGATCGCCCTGTTGCACTAACCACGCTTTCATTTGATCACCTGCAGCACAGCATCAGCGAATAAACGGCCGCGTTCTTCGTAATTTTTAAACATATCGAGGCTGGCACAAGCCGGCGATAACAACACCATGTCACCGGCGCGGGCCAGTGCCGCAGCCTGTTTTACCGCGGCCGTCAAATCAGCCACTTCGATGCTGCCGGGTACTAATGCCGCAATCGCCGGACCATCGCGTCCAAGCGTGATCACCTGATCAACCTGTTGGCGTAACACCGTTGATAACTCAGTAAAGTCAACGCCTTTACCGTCGCCACCGGCGATCAGAATTAACTTGCCCGGTACATCAGCACGCAGGCCTGCGATCGCCGCCAACGTCGCGCCGACATTGGTCGCCTTGGAATCATTGACCCAACGCACACCGGCATGGTCAGCTACCAAAGCACAACGATGCGGTAACGGCTGATAGGTTTTTAACGCCTGTACCAGCGCCTCGCGGCTGCAACCGACCGCCAACGCTAAGGCACAGGACGCCAAGGCGTTAAATTGATTGTGCCGGCCAACCATCGACATCTGAGCTACCGGCAACAAAGCGGCACCGTCGACCAGCAGCCAGGTTTCGCCCTGCTGTTGCACCAGACCATAACCATCCTGCGATTGTTGCAGGTTCAGGCCGATCTGGGGCGCTGCACAACCGAGCGGACGCGTCAGTGGATCTTCGGCGTTGTAGATCGCCACATCGGTATGCAGGAAAATCCGTTGTTTGGCCGCGGTATAGGCGGCCATCGTACCGTGACGGTCGAGATGATCTTCCGTCACATTCAAATTGGCAGCAGCACGCAGTTTTAAACTATGTGTGGTATCGAGCTGAAAACTGGAAAGCTCCAGTACGTACACTTTCGCGTCGGTTCTTTCCAGCGCATCGAGTACGGCCAGACCGATATTCCCTGCAGCTAAGGCATTGATCCCACTGCAATTGAGCATATGTTCGGTCAGCTTAGTGACCGTCGATTTGCCGTTTGAGCCTGTGACTGCCACCACCGGTTTTTCATTGCAAAGGGCAAATAATTCCACATCGCCCATCAGCTGTGCGCCTTGCGCTGTAGCGAAACGGATAGCCGGATGGCTGGTATCAAGGCCTGGACTTACCAGCAGCACATCCATCCGTGCCAGCCGGTTTGCGTCCAGTTCACCAAAATAAATGCCATCGACTTTTTCCGCCGGAATGGTCTCGATGCCCGCAACTTTTAAGCGGGTATCCATCAGCACCGGCTTGACGCCTTGTTTCAGCAAAAAACGCACAGTAGCAAGCCCGGTCACCCCAAGCCCAATCACCGCTACTCTTTTGCCCTGAAACAGCTTTGTCATGCGAGAATTTTCCTTTTGCGTTAACGCAGTTTTAAGGTCGCTAAACCAATCAGCACAAAAATAATCGACAGGATCCAGAAGCGTACGATCACGCGCGGTTCCGGCCAGCCTTTTAATTCATAATGGTGATGGATAGGCGCCATGCGGAAGATGCGCTGACCGCGTAATTTGTAAGAACCGACCTGCAAGATCACCGACATCGTTTCGATGACAAAAATACCACCCATCACAATCAGCACAATTTCCTGCCGCACCAGCACCGCAATCACGCCCAGTAATGCGCCTAAGGCTAACGAGCCCACGTCGCCCATAAACACTTGTGCCGGATAGGTGTTAAACCATAAAAAGCCAAGGCCGGCGCCGACCATACTGGTACAGACCACCACTAGTTCTGAAGTTAAAGGTAAATGTGGGATATTCAGATAGTTAGCGAACACCGCATTACCACTGACATAAGCAATGATGGCAAATGCCGCCGCGACCATCACGGTCGGCACTATGGCAAGACCGTCCAGCCCATCGGTCAGGTTGACCGCGTTGGAAAAACCGACCATGACAAAATAAGTGGTCACGAGGAAAAACAGCCCAAGTTGCGGCAATACGTCTTTGACAAAAGGCACCAGTAAAGCTGTTTCCGCCGGCCGTTCTGCGGTGACATACAGAAAAATCGCCGTCACCAGCGCGAACACCGATTGCCAGAAATATTTCCAGCGCGCGATTAGGCCTTTTGGGTCTTTGCGGATGACTTTGCGGTAGTCGTCGATAAAACCAATCCAGCCGTATGCGACCAGCACAAACAACACTACCCAAACGTATTTATTACTCAGGTCGGCCCACAGCAGTGTGCTGATACCGATTGAACCTAAAATCAGCAAACCGCCCATAGTCGGAGTGCCTTTTTTAGAAAAATGGCTCTCCGGCCCGTCATTGCGCACAGTCTGGCCGATTTGCAGGCGTTGCAGTGCTGCAATCAGTTTCGGGCCGAAATACAGACTCAGCAATAAAGCGGTCAGTACGCCAAGAATGGCGCGGAACGTCAGATAGCTGAAGACGTTAAAGGCATTGATATATTGAGTCAGAAACTCGGCTAACCAAACTAACATGCGCGTGTCTCCTGCTGACATCTTTCTAGCAAGTCCTGAACGACTAATTCCATCCGGGCGCTGCGCGAGCCTTTGACCAGAATGGATACTTCTTCTTTGTGCTGTAACAAGGTATGCAATTTGGCCAGCAGGTGATCGCGGGAACTGAAATGTGCGCCTTGCTGATGGAATAGTTCGCTGGCGTTCTGTGACAACACGCCTAAGGTAAACAGCCCGTTAATTCCCGCCTGTTTGGCATGGATACCCACTTCTTCGTGGTAAATCCGTGCGTCCGGGCCCAATTCGCCCATATCACCCAGTACTAGGTAACGCTGACCGCCATAAGAGGCCAATAAATCAATGGCCGCTTTAGCTGATTCCACATTGGCATTGTAGGTATCGTCGATAATGCGCAGTCCGGCTTTTGGCTGATAAACGTTAATACGGCCTTTGACCGGCTGCATTGCAGCGAGGCCAAGCTGCACATCAGTCAGACTGGCACCGAGCGCGAGCGCTGCGGCGGTGGCCGCTAAGGCATTATGCACATTGTGTTTGCCCGGCAACGTCAACTGAATAAAGCAGTGACCTTGCGGCGAATGTAACTCAAAACCGGCACAGCCTTCAGCGTCCAGTTCAATGTTATCGGCATAGATATCAGCCAGTTGCGTGGCGCTAAAGCTCTGCACCTGCAGATGCTGGACTTTAGGTAACCAATAACCGTGATATTCCGAATCCAGCGGCAGGATCGCGGTACCGCCGGCTGATAACCCGCTGTAAATTTCGCCCTTAGCACGGGCAACGCCAAAAATATCGCCAAAGCCTTCAATATGCGCCGGAGCGACGATGGTGATCATCGCGACATCCGGTTTCACCAGCGAGCTGGTATACGCAATTTCACCCAAGTGATTGGCGCCGAGCTCCATCACAGCAAAATTGTGGCTTTCGTTCAGCCGCAATAAGGTCAGCGGTACGCCGATCTCGTTATTAAAGTTGCCGGCGGTCGCCAGCACGTTGCCGATGCGCGATAAAATCGCAGCAATCATTTCTTTGACCGTGGTTTTACCAACACTGCCGGTCACTGCAACAGTTTTCAGTTGCAGCTTACTTTTGACCAGTGCACCTAACTGACCTAACGCCAGCCGGGTATCCGCCACTATTAATTGTGGGACCGGCACATCCAGGTGCCGGGTCACCACCAGCGCACAGGCTCCTTTATTCACAACTTCTTCGGCAAACTTATGGCCGTCAAAATTCGGCCCTTGCAGGGCAATAAATAAATCACCGGGCGCGATGTGCCGGCTATCCGTACTGACGCTGTTAATTGCAACATCAGCACCGACTAAGCGGGCCGATAACGCCGTAGCTATTTCACTGGCCATTAATGTGATCATCAGCTCATCTCCGCCAATAAATCATTGATAAATTTACGTTCGTCATAGTCCCGCACGGTATTTCCCAATATCTGATAACTCTCGTGGCCTTTACCGGCCACCAGGATCATGTCGTGCGCGTGGGCTTCAATCAGGGCCAGTTTAATGGCGGATTCCCGATCAGGTTCGATCTGGCAGTTGGCGCCGGTTTGCATACCGGCAGCAATGTCTTTACAGATATCGAGTACAGCTTCAGTGCGGGGGTTGTCAGCGGTAATGATAACATGATCCGCGTGCTGTTCGGCGATTTGTCCCATTAAAGGTCGTTTGCCTTTGTCGCGATCGCCACCACAGCCAAATACACACCAGATCCGGCCACGGCTTTGTTGCCGCAGCGCCTGCAAGCTTTGTTTCAGTGCATCAGGTGTATGCGCATAATCCACCACCAGCGACACATGGTCGGGAAAATGCCACAGTTCCATCCGGCCGGCGACCGCTTTGAGTTTTTTCACGGCGTCAACAATGGCAGACAGTTTGTGGCCGCACTGTAATAAGGCACCGACCGCGGCCAGCACATTTTGTACGTTAAATTCAGCCAGTAACGGAATTTGTAAATCGAAGTCACCCAGATGACTGTGCAGGCGCAGCTGAAAACCTTTGCCGTCTGAGCGCAGGTGGTCATAGCCCAAATATTGCGGATGACCGGCACAATCAGCCAGACGGCCATAGACCAGCACCGGTACTTCGCATGCAGCAGCCAGTGTTTTGCCAAAGTCGTCAGACACGTTAATCACCGCGGTCTGACATTGCTCTGCACGAAACAGCTGCGCTTTGGCAGCGCCATAAGCTTCCATCGTGCCGTGATAGTCCAGATGATCACGGCTTAAATTAGTAAACACCGCGACTTTAAACTGCAGACCGGCCACGCGCTGTTGCACCAGCGCATGCGAGGATACTTCCATCGCACTGCGTAAACGGCCTTGCTCGCAAAAACCGTAAAAAATGCGATGCAAATCAACCAGATGAGGCGTGGTATTTTGTAACGGCGTCAGCGACTGATATGAACCATAACCCAAAGTGCCAATGACCGCAGCCGGCTTGCCAAGCAAGTCAGACAGCTGATTCACAAAAATCGCTGTACTGGATTTACCGTTGGTGCCGGTGATACCAATCAGTTCCAGCCGCTGGGCGGCATCCTGATAAAAACTGCTGACCAGCGCCGGTAACACAGTCAGCAAATCCGGCCAGACACAGACCTGTGGTTCCAGTTCAAGACCGGCGTCACTGTCAGCCAGACTATCGGTCAGGATCAGCGCAGCACCGCTACTGAGCGCCTGACGGATATAGCGGTTGCCATGACCACCGACACCGGGCAGTGCGAGAAAAATATCACCATTTTTCAGATGTTTAGAATTGTACTGCAGATCTGCAGTGGCAGTTATTTCTGGCAGCTTCTCTAACGCACAAAGCGACTGCCCTGCGGCAGTCGCTTTGAACGGAGTCAACCAGCGCTGGAGTCGGTTAACCTGCATCGGGACCTCCGGTCACCTTGGTAATACGGCTGTCATTGCCATCAGGTGGTAAATTCAGCAGTTGCATCGCAGCTCCCATCACAGTGCTGAACACCGGAGCCGCCACTTCACCGCCATAATAATAATCACCGCTGGGTTCGTTAATAATCACTACACAGGCCAGGCGTGGGCTGGAGATCGGCCCAATACCGGCGAATGAACCGATATAGTCATTACCATAACCACCGGCAATGGCTTTTTTCGCAGTCCCTGTTTTACCGCCAACGCGGTAACCCGGTACGCGGGCTTTAGTTGCTGTACCGCCTTTTTCTGTCACTTGTTCCAGCATCTCAACCATGGCGTCGGCATATTGTTCCGAAACCACTTGTTTACCGGCCGGTGGCTGGTCAGATTTTAACAGCGTGAGCGGACGGACAACGCCACCATTGGCAATCGCCGAATACATTTTAGCCAGTTGTACTGCAGTCACAGACAAGCCGTAACCAAAAGATAAAGTAGCGCGTTCATGATCAGACCAGCGCGCGCGTTCACGCAACATACCGGCACTTTCACCAACCAGGCCAAGACCGGTATCAGAACCAATCCCCATGTCGTAATACATATCAAGCAGTTCTTCGTGCGGCATACCGAGTGCCAGACGAGTCACGCCAATGTTAGATGACTTGCGCATAATGCCGGTCAGGTCCAAATCGCCGTAGCCATTGGTATCCTGCACCCGACGCCCACCGACCATAATAGTGCCGTGGCCGGTTGCAATGACGGTATTCATGTTGGCTGTGCCATTTTCCAGTGCCGCTAACACCGGCAATGGCTTAATGGTTGAACCCGGCTCAAAAGTGTCGGTGATGGCGCGGTTACGGAACCGGTGTACCGCAGTATTCTTGCGGTTATTCGGGTTATACGACGGACTATTCACCATCGCCAGCACTTCACCGGTGTGCACGTCGACCAGCACCAGCGAGCCTGAAGCTGCACCAAAGGTCAGCACGGCTTTTTTCAGCTCACGATACGCCACCGCCTGGATGCGCTGGTCAATCGACAGCTGTAAATTGCGGGATGCTGTGGCGTCTTCCTGCTCCAGCACTTCAATTTCGCGGCCCTTGGCATCCTTACGCACCAGCTTACGACCCGGCGTGCCTTTTAAAATACTGTCAAACTGCCGCTCGACACCTTCCACACCGTGATCGTCAACGTTAGTGAAACCAAGGATATGCGCGGTCACTTCACCTGATGGGTAATAACGTTTAGATTCTTGTTTAAAATAAACACCCGGTACTTTTAGTTTGCGGATGTAGTCGACAGTCGCAGGACTGGCCTGACGCTGCAGATAGACATAGCGTTTTTTCTTGTCGCTGGCGATTTTCTTGGTCAGTTCTTCCGGTGTCACCTGCAGCATTTCTGCTAAGGCATGCCAGCGGCGCTGGTCTTTATTGGCACCGGCTTCAATCACCATTTTTGAGTCGGCATAAATCGATTCAACCGGCACGCTGACGGCCAGCTCTTCACCATTCCGGTCGGTGATCATGCCTCGCAATACATCGTCCGACTTGACGCGCAATGAGCGTAAGTCGCCCTGAGCAATCAGTTTGTCCGGCTCAATCACCTGTAAATAAGCGGCGCGCGCAATTAATCCAACAAATACGGTGGACAGTGTCAGCACGACAAAAGCAAAACGCCAGCTGATTAAAGTGGGTTGTTTGCGGCTCTTTGCCTGACGGCCGTTGCTCTTTCTCATGGTTCATCCACCACTATATCTTGCTGTCCCAGCGGACGAACCATCAGCAGCTGTTTCTTTGCCAGCTCTTCAACGCGGCTATGTTCAGACAAAGCACGCTGTTCGACCAATAAATTGCGCCATTCCATATCCAGCGCATCCCGTTGTTGAAATAATTTGTCCTGACTGATGGTCAGCTGCCGGTTCATATGCGTCAGCTCAATCACCGCCAGTGCCGACCCCATAGCGCCAATCAACAGCAGGATCACCAGCTTGTGCTGGGCTAAATCCTGCAGGATCAGGCGATTGAGCCGAATCGCACTCATGCTTTAGCCTTTGGCGAGCTTGCCGCCATGCGCTCTGCCACCCGAAGCACCGCACTGCGTGACCGTGGATTGGCGGCGAGTTCGGCATCAGACGGCATCATCGCTTTGCCAATCAGCTTCAATGCCAGGTCCTGACGCATCTGCGCTTCGGTCAACACAATGCCTTTTGGCAGTTGCGCCGGTTTACTGTGTTTGCGCATAAACTGTTTGACCAGCCGGTCTTCCAGCGAATGAAAGCTAATCACGGCCAGGCGTCCGCCCGGTTTTAACACCGTCAAAGCCGCTTCTAACGCCTGATTAACCTGTTCCAGCTCACTGTTGATATAAATGCGAATGCCCTGAAAGCTGCGGGTGGCCGGGTGTTTCTTCTCTTTAAAACTTTTTGGCACGACACGGGCAATTAACGCCGCCAGCTGTGCGGTACGGGTAAAAGGTTCAGTGGCGCGCGCTTCAACGATGGCATTGGCGATCTTCCAGGCGAATTTCTCTTCGCCGTATTCGCGCAGCACAAAAGTGATGTCTTCGACGTCTGCTTTGGCCAGCCAATCGGCGGCGGAAATACCGGAGGTTGGGTCCATCCGCATGTCTAAAGGACCGTCGCGCATAAAACTAAAACCGCGCTCAGCATCATCCAGTTGCGGTGATGACACGCCTAAATCCAGTAAAATGCCGTCGACTGCACCGGTAATTTGCTGATCTGCCGCCACAGTGGCGAGCTCAGCAAAAGCACAATGACTGATATGAAAACGCGCGTCTTTGGCAAACTCATCGGCGGCAGCGGCAGCAATAGCTGAAGGGTCACGGTCAATAGCAAACAAGCGACCTGCTGGACCCAGCTGGCTTAACACCACCCGGCTATGCCCTCCCCTGCCAAAGGTGCCGTCGACATAAATGCCGTCAGGCCGAATGGCGAGGCCTTCGATAGTCTCGGTTAACAAGACAGAAATGTGTGCGGGCTGGCTCATAAGGACAAATCCATTAAACGTTCTGACAGCTCGGCATCACCGGCCTGGGCAAGTTCCTGTTCAGCAGCCATGTCTTCAGCAACGCGCTGATGCCAGGTCTCTTCATCCCAGATCTCAAATTTGTTCAGTTGTCCCACCAGGCGCAGGCCTTTGCTTAAGTGCGCATGGGAGCGCAGCGTGGCGGGCAGCAGAATGCGGCCGTTTTTGTCCATTTCACAATCGGTGGCATGGCCCAATAACAGGCGTTTTAAGCGTTGTTCTTGTGGGTTAAAGCTCGACAGCCGTTTCAGCTTCTCTTCGATTTCTTCCCATTCGGACAATGGATACAGCAGCAAGCAGGGATCTTTATGGTCGATCGTACAGATCAGTTGGCCGCTGGCGTCAGATAACAACAGGTCACGGTAACGCGTTGGCAGCGTCAACCGACCCTTGTCGTCCAGGCTCAGAGCAAAAGACCCACGAAACATGAATTGATCCCACTTGATTATTATTTGATCCGTAGAAGATCCACACTGACCCACAATCTTCCACAATGTCACAGTTTAGGGCTGCAAATTCAGCATTGTCAAGGCGAAACCCCACTGGATCGATCGAATAAGATCCAATAAAAATGCGGCTTGCGGCCAAGGTGGGAAAAAAGGGGGAAAAAGTGGGAGAAAAATCCACGTTTCAGCAGATCAACAGGAAAAAGTGCCGCGTAACTAGCCGCAACAGACAGTGGCAGCGAATAGATTCGTTTGGCTGTCCAGCCATCCGTGTCCCGTATTGCCCTCAGTGCAATAGCGACATCGGGTGATGGACGCCACGTGGTGGCCAGCGGGCTGCGCTTGCCGCTACCTAAGATTTGGCATTATGGTTCGGGGGAATGGAATTGTTGGACGTCACACGCCCAATGCGATGGGCGTGGACGCCAAAACATCTTGTTTTATTGCAGGCCGGTGCGACTGCCGGCCAGTTTAAACTCTTCGTTGCTGAGTACACGCACAGCAGCGCCATCGGTCAACGTATCCGCGCCGCGAACCACCAGCTGGTCACCACTGTTGATCGCACCTTCGACCTGCAGCCACTCACCCTGGCCTTGGCCTAACACCACTTTGACCTGCTGCGCTTTGTTGCCGGCCACTTTAAATACCGTATGTTGTTGCTGCGCCAATACCAGCGCGTCACGGTGGATCACCAGGCTATCACGCGCGACAGCAGTGGGGATGCCGACGCTGACCAGCTGACCGACCTGAAAACCGCTGCCACCGGCCTGCAGCCGCAGTTCAAACGTCTGCGATCGATTATCCGATACCGGGATCGTCGATTGCACTTGCAGGGAGCGCTGGCCTTGCTGATCAAACACACTGACCTGCTGGCCCGGCTGTACATAAGCCGCATACTGTAGCGGCGCATAGACCCGCACTTCCAGTTGCTCCAGATTCACCAATTGCAACAATGGCGCACTGCGGCTGATCTCTTCGCCAATTTGATGAAAGCGCTGGCTGACCACACCGGCAAACGGCGCCTTTAGTTCAGCCCGGTTCAGTTGATCCTGTAATTGCGCCAATGACGCCTGACTCAGTTCAATATCCGCCCGCGCCAGATCGGCTTCGGCCTGTGTTTGGTCGACTAATGTTTGCGACACCAGCGCTTTGCTGAGCAGACTGCGCTGGCGCGTCAATTCTTTATCCAGCCGCTGCGACTGAATATGCGAGCGTTTCAGCTGCGCCTGTAACTCCGCTGCACGCAGTTGCAGCGGTTTTAGATCCAGCCGCGCCAGCACAGCGCCGGCCTGCACCTGCTGACCGGGTTCGGCGATCCAGTCCAGCCGGCCGTCCACGCCAGTACTTAAATTCGACTGGTACTTACTTTGCACCTGGCCGGAGACCATCATGGTCGGCGCGATTTGCATGGTCCGTACCGCAGCAGTACTGACCACTCTGGCTGGCGCCTGCTCCTGCGCATGTAATGCAGGCGCTGTCAGCACAGCACCAAAAAACAGGCTTAACAGTAATTTTTTCTCAGGCAATTTCATCAGCAACCTCGGCAACATCAATTTGTTTTTCCCGGCGTTTGGCCGGTAAAGCCTGCAACATCGCAGGCACTAAAATCAGACTAAACAGCATACTGAATGTCATACCACCGACAATGACAATAGCCAGACCGCGATAGATTTCGGTACCCACGCCAGGGATCAGTGCCAGCGGCAGCATGCCAAAAATGCTGGTCAGCGTACTCATAAAAATCGGCCGCGCACGAATTTGTACGGCAAATTCAATCGCCTCTAACTGCGCCATGCCAAGCTGCAACGACTGGCGATACTGCTCTACCAGCAAAATCGCATTGTTCACGACCAGGCCAAGCAAGATGATAAAGCCGATCATTGTCAGTAAATCCAGCGACTGAAAGACAAAGAGATTCAGTAGTTTCAGGCCAATCACACCGCCAACCAGCGCCATTGGCATCGTCAACAGCACCAGCAAGCTGTCACGCGCTGATTTAAACAGTGCCGCCATCAGCAAAAACAGAATCAATACAGCAACAACAAAGTTGGCCAGCATCGAATGCATGGCTTTTTCCAGCCGGTCGGCACTGCCGCGAAATTGCACTGTCATGTCGTTACCATGTTGGTTGCGTAATGGTTGCACTATGTCCTGTTGCAACACATTGACCACATCTTCCAGCGCCATCGTTGCCGGCGGCGACACCTGCAAACTGACCGTGCGCAGGCCATTGACCCGTAACAAGGTGGTTGGGCCGACGGTCCGCTGCATCTGCGTCAGCTGGCCCAGCGTCTGCACACCGGCTTGTTGGGTAAAGATTGGCGTGGCTTGCAATTGCTCCGGATTGTCCCACGGAAGCGCGCGCAGAATAATGTCCATCCGCTCGTTGCCGTCAAATTGTTCACCGACATAAATGCCGTCCGTCACAGCGCGAATGGCGGTTGCTACCGAAAAGCGGTCAATGCCGGCCTGCGCAATATTGTGCTCATCCGGCAGAATGCGCAGCTCCGGTTGATTCTGCTGTAAGCCCGGTTCGGCCTGCACGTTGGCGCCCGGCAGTTTTTGTTCGATCAGCGCTTTGGCCGCTGCCGCCTGCGCCATCAGGAAGTCGGTGTCCGGTCCCTGAAAATCAACAAACATCTCCCGGCCCGAGTTAAAACCAAAATTCAGCAGGCTGGCGCGGAAACTAAAGGACTCGGTATCCGGCAGGTCTTTTAAGATTTCCGTGCGCAACAAGGTCAGCATATCCTCAACCGCCCGCGGGTCTTCCGGATAGACAAACAACACGTTAAAGGCGGAGTACATCGACAGGTTATAGCCTTTGATCGCCGGATATTTTTTCTCTTCGTAATAAGGTTGCAGCCGTTTGACCAATAACTGGCCGATTTCCTGCTCCATCACTTTGATATTGCCACCCGGCGGCAAGGTAAAACCGGTAAAAATACCGTCACCATTGGCTTGCGGCAGGAAATCGGCTTTGGGCAATAACAACATCATCAGCAACATGGCGCCAGGCACTAAGCCCAGCGACCAGCCGATGGCGCGGCTTTTGCCTTTGGTCAGCCGCATCACCCATTGCGCCAGTTGCGTCCAGTGCGCTGCCAGTGGGTCGGCTTTGATGTCACCGGCGTTAAACCACAGCATGGTGCAAACCGGTAATAGCGTCAGCGCCACCAGCATTGAGGCCGAGATCGACACTGCGAGCGTCAGCGCCAAATCGTAAAACAGCTGACCTTCGACCCCCTGCATATAAAGCACCGGCAGGAAAATCGCCACTGTCGTCGCCGTGGACGCTAACAAAGCACCACCGACTTGGCGGCAACCGAGTTTAATCGCGGCACCAAGCGCCAGTCCCTGCTGCATCAGCCGGACGATATTCTCCTGCACTACAATCGCCGCATCGAGCACCATGCCAACAGCAAAGGCGAGGCCCGCCAGCGAAATGACGTTCAGGCTGCGGCCAAATGCCTGCAGCACGACAAAAGCAATCAGCAGACAGACCGGAATGGTCAGGCCAATCAGCACAGTGGCTTTCCAGCCGCGCAAGAAGATGTACAGAATGCCGAGACTAAGCGCGACACCAAGCCACAGGTTAGAATTGACCAGCGCGATAGCGCGGCGGATATGAATTGAAGCGTCAAAACTCAGCTCCATTTCCAGTTGTTGCGGCGCCAAAATGTCGCGATTCAGCTCAACAATGGCTTTATTCACTTCATCCAGGATCGCCACTGTGTTGGAATTCTCGCCGCGCTCCAGCGTCAGATAATAAGCCGGCAGACCGTTGCGTTTGGTAAAGCCGTTAATTTCCGGATAACCCAACTCAACTTCGGCGATTTCCTGCAAATACACCGGCCGGCCCTGGTTGTAAGAGACAATCATCTGCGCATAATCGGCAGGTTCAAACTGGCCTTCAAACCGCACTGTGTATTGCCGGCGACCGACCTCGGCAAAACCACCAGACATATTCACTGAGCGGCTGATACTGCTTTGCAGTTGTTCAATACCGATGCCAAGCGCAGCCATTTTGTAAGGATCAAAAGTGATATGCAGTTCACGTGGCAAATCTGACGCCAGCTCGACACTGCTGACCCCCGGGATCGCGCGCAGACGCGGCCCGACGTTGTCGCGGATCAGTTTCAGGTAAGGGCCAAAATCATCGCCAGCCTGCGGGTTCATTTGTTTAATCAGAATCGAGGCGACATTGCCGCGCCCGCTGCCCACACTGATTTGCGGCTCTGCTGCTTCGCGTGGTCGCGGTGGCGCCTGGTTTAATGCATTGATCACATCAAGCATGGCGCGCTGCATATCCTGACCGACTTCAAAGGTCAGTGAAATTGAGCCATAGCCCTGGCCGACATTACTTTGGATCTCAACCACGCCGGGTACATTGCGCAGGGTATTTTCCTGCGGTTCAATAATAGTGGCTTCCATCTCCTGCGGCGCTGCAGCCCGCCAGCCGTTATTGATAAAGATTTGTGGCCGGTCTAAATCCGGCAGCAACTGAATAGGCAGTTTGTAAAACGCCAGCAGGCCAAATAACACAATCAGGCAGACCAGCACAAAGGTGGCTGCTGGGTTTTTGCAGGCCGCTCGCGTCAGATTCATCGCTTATCATCCATCACTGTTATGCGCCGAGTATATGAGCCCACCTTGAAAATCCCAGCAAAAACTGGGACGGAAGAGGGATTAAATGCAACAAAATATTTAGTTGGGTGCTTCGTCGTATTCTGTCTGTCATTGACCGCAGACCCGATGTTTTTACTACCTTCAGTCAGCTCATCCCGCGACTTCACTGCACGGGCGCAGTGCATTTGCGCCACGTCGCAAGACTTAAGCGACACAGTGCAGCCAGATGCGGCCGCGGATTGGCCTTGATTCGGCGCGGATCACTGCTTTAAATCAAAAAGCAGCAGACGTTAATCAGCTAGAATCACATATCGAAGTAAATCTGGTGTCTGAAGTGATGAATCCAAAATTCTATTTATGGTGCGAACAGCGGGTCATTCTGGCTGTGGTGAATGGAAGCTGGGACCGACGAACAGCCGAAGAGTATTCGGCCGCATTTAAGCAGTTGGCCACGCCTCTGGCTGGCGCTGATTGGGCTCATATCGTCTATCTTGACCAATGGGAACTGGGTGTCCCCGCCATTGAGCCCGTTATTCAGGAATTAGTGCAATGGTGTATCCAGCATAAACTCAGGTGTGCCGCACAAATTTACTGCCCGCATATGGTGAAAAAATACCAGCTGGAGCGCATGATTGCTGACCATACCGGTGTTTTTGAAAAACGGGTTTACCCAACACAACACGAAGCATTTCAATGGTTAGCAGCGGAAGGTTTCGATATGGAAACTCAAGACTTCCGGCAAAAAGCGTCTTAGATCCACAGTCCCACGTTGCTGCTGAATAAAGCCTGTCGCCGGAGACAAACAAAAAAGGCACCACAGAGACCTGCGGTGCCTTTTTGTTGCAATGAAGTGTGAGTCAGCCGGTAAGCCGGGTTCTGTGCTCTGTTGCCAGAGTAGCAATCATTCCTCTAGGACGTACGTCGCCGCACGCCTCAAGCAACCTACCCGCCCCCAACGCGGGCCGCGCCAAAGGGGGCCTATTTGGTCTTGCTCCGGGTGGAGTTTACCGTGCCACGAACTGTTACCAGTCGCGCGGTGCGCTCTTACCGCACCCTTTCACCCTTACCTGATCCCTTGCGGGCCATCGGCGGTTTGCTCTCTGTTGCACTGGTCGTAGGCTCGCGCCCCCCAGGCGTTACCTGGCACCCTGCCCTGTGGAGCCCGGACTTTCCTCCCCCTGCTTGCGCAGGCAGCGATTGCCCTGGCCAACTCACGGCGCGGATTATACGCAGATCTTCTGCAGAACGCAGCAAGCTTTCTCTGCTTATTATCCCGATCGCCGCGATCCAACAGCACAACAAGATAATGACTTTCGCCAAATACACCGATTATGTAACATGAGGCGCTTTTATTTTTATAAGGACATATGAAAGATGTTAAAAAAATCTATTTTCGGTCTTGTGCTACTGGCTGCAGGCGCTGCTCAGGCGGAATCGGCGCATCCGCTGTACGCAGGGCTGGTGTTGCAATCCAATACGTTGAAAGTCACTGCTGTCACGGGTTACGCCAAATACGAACCTGTCATGACAGGTGTAACGCTTGGTTATGAATTTGCTGACTATTTTGCAGTGGAAGCTCGTGCGCTGAAAGACAGCAATTCTGATGAAATCCGCCCGGTGCAACTGAAAGTCAACAGCCAATTCCAGCTGCAGTTGCGCGCACACTATCCGGTGCTGGAGCAAGTGCGGGTCTATACCACACTGAGCCATGTTCGCTCGAACTATGAAATGCACGCGACACCAAACGGCAGCGGCGGTTCCACCACGCGCTTTAGCCAAAGTGGCGCCGGTTATGCTGCCGGCATCGAATATCTGTTGACCCCACAATGGAAATTCGCGGTCGAACAACAATGGTTACCAGAAGAAGATCTGAATGACCGTCTGACCGGTACCGATATCAGCACAGACGCCAAAGCACTGACGTTCACCGCCAGCTACGCATTCTGATTGCTGCTCTTTGATCTGAAAAAAGCGCCTGTTGGCGCTTTTTGATTGCTCTGGTGAAATCAGCGTTCACCTTGGGTCAGCGTTGCGGTAAAAGCTGCCCTGCGCCACTATTCATCCTGTCCGCTCCAGCTGAGTCCCAGCTTGTATAAAGCATTTTTCTTTTCGCCATGAATTTCGGCGGCCAGCGCCGCAGCTTTTTTCAATGGCAATTCAGCCATCAGCAGTCGTAAGGTTTGTTGGGCTACCGGGGCTATATCATCGGCGGCTTTCTCCGCAGGCGGCGCGATCATCAGCACCATTTCGCCCTGACAACGCTGCGGATCTGCTTCCAACCACGCGATGATGCTGGTCGCAGTGCCATGTTCAAAATGCTCAAAAGTCTTAGTCAGCTCTTTTGCCAGCACCAGTTCCCGATCGGCGCCGTATACGGCCATCACATCCTGTAACGTATCGATGATGCGCCGCGCTGCCTCATAACAAATCAGCGTGCCGACTCCGGCCGGAATGTCTTTCAGCACTTGCTGGCGCTGACCGGATTTAGCCGGTAAAAACCCGATAAAATGAAACTTGTCTGTGGGTAAACCGGCGCAGCACAGCGCGCCAATCAAGGCGCAAGGCCCCGGAATGGGCACTACCCGCACACCGGCGTCGCGGCATAACCGCACCAGACTGTAACCCGGATCTGAAATCAGCGGCGTCCCGGCATCACTAATCAGCGCGACGTTTTCGCCGGCTTTGATTTTCTCGACCAGACTGGCGGCGCGTTGTTTTTCATTGTGATCATGCAATGACAAAAACCGCGCTGAAATACCTAAATGACTGAGCAGCTTCCCGCTGTGCCGCGTATCTTCTGCTGCCACCCAGGCCACGTCACGCAGCACCTGAATCGCGCGCTGACTGATGTCATCCAAATGGCCAATCGGCGTAGCCACGATATATAAAACAGCTTCGGTTACAGACATGAGAATTCCCGGGTGATGGACAGAGCATTAAGGCAAGCAGGCCGGTGCTACCACTTGCCAGCGAAAGGTCTGCTGCGTTGCAGGCAGGATGACCGGTCCGGACAAATGGTATAAACTAACGGCCATTCAATCAGCTATTGTACCTGCGCATTGTGAAATCCAGCAAACTCAAGCTTCGTTTATCTGTCCTGCTGCCGATTGGCGTCAGCCTGCTGACCGGTTGCGGCAGTACGCCGGCCCCAGTCGAAACCACGACTGCAGCACCAGTGCAACAATCCGCCCCAGTCAACAAAGCACCGACACCGGAAGCCTTGGCCGAGCCGCTGGCACTGGAACCGGCCGAAGTGACCTATCAGGCCGTCACGACCGCCGACGAAGCGGTGGCACAGGACGCGGACGAACAGCTACAACGCGAATTACTGCAACAGGCCAAAGCCGCGCTCAGCACCGATCCGAAACGCACACTCGCCATCTGTTTTGAGCTGCAACAATCGCTGTACAGCCAAATCCGCGCGCAAAATCAACTGCCATTATTACAGTCTGCGCTGGCCGATAAGCAGCATGCATTGGTGGCCCGTTTGGCTGAGCAAACTGCCTTTACCGACGTGCCGGAAACCGACCGGCAAGCCTGGGCGCTGGCACTTGCCCAGTACTTCCAGCAACAGGATGACAATGTCAGTGCCACCCGCACTTTATTAGCGCTGGATGCCTGGCTGGGCAACAGTGCTGACAGCACAGCACAAGACCTGCTGTGGCAACAACTGGTGAAGTTATCCAACGCCGAACTGCGTGAACTGGGTGAACAGAATCATCCGCGCGCGCAGGCCTGGCTGGAACTGCTGCAACTGACACAAGGTTTTGCCGGCGATCAGCAAGCCATCACGCAGGCACTGACCGATTGGCAACAACGCCACCCGATGTTGCCAGCCATGGATAAACTGCCCAAAGACGTCAAACTGCTGAGCCAGACACCCGCCTATAACCCGGAACGTATCGCCGTGTTATTGCCATTATCCGGCCCGCTGAAAACGCTGGGTGACGCGGTGCAATACGGCATGGCCGCTGCAGCGGCGAAACAACAACGTACACTGGTATTTATTGATTCGACTAAACCGGCGGCAGAATTGCAGGCTGAAGTGTCTGAAGCGCAAGTGCAGTTTGTCATCGGTCCTTTGCTGCGTGAAGACATCGACAAAATCCAGCAATTACCGGACTGGCAATGGCCGACGCTGTTTTTAAATGGCAAAGGCGACTTGCCGGTGAAGCCGGAGCAATATTTCTTTGCACTGGCCTGGGAAGATGAAGCGAGCCAAATGGTGCAAGTGTTCCGCCAGCGTCAGTATCAGCATCCGGTGCTGATTTATGCCGTCAATCCGATTGGCCAGCGCATGGCGCAGCATTTCCAAAGCCGCTGGCAACAAAGCGGTGGTCAGCCGGTCGAAACCTACAGTTATAGCTCGCAGGAACAGCTGCAGGCGCTGATTAACAAGTTCCTTGAAGCCGAAGCAAGCGAGGAAAGAGCAAAAGAAATCAATCGGTTAATTGGTCAGTCGATCAAAGCTGAGCTACACAGCCGGCAGGATATCGATGCGATTTATCTGATTGCCGACCCGGTACAGACACGTTTTTTCAAACCATTTATCGATGTCACCGTCAGTCCGACAGCCCGGCGTTTGCCGATTTTTACCAGTTCGCGCAGTCATAGTCTGAAGGTCGATAAAACTGATCAACGTGATCTGGCCGGTCTGACCATGACGGAAATGCCGTGGCTGTTGCCGCAGGCTGCCATCGCACCGCCGCTGCGGCAGGAATTCGACAGTCTGTTTGCCGAGCAGGACGAACAATTACAACGGCTGTTTGCGATGGGGCACGACGCGCTGATGCTGGTTGGACATTTGAAGCAACAGCAACAATTTCCGGCCATGGCGTATCATGGCCTGACCGGCAGTCTGCGCCTGGCCGATGGCCATAGTGTTCAGCGGCAGTTAACGCTGGCACAGTACCGTCAGGGCAAATTGCAGCTGGTGGACAAAAAAGCGCCGTGAGCCGCGACAAAGGTCAGTTTTTTGAAACATTAGCCGGGCAGTATTTGCAGCAACAAGGTCTGCAATTGCTGGCGCACAACGTCAGCTGCCGGTTTGGCGAGCTGGATTTAGTGATGCGCCAGCAGGATTGTCTGGTATTTGTCGAAGTGAAATATCGTCAGTCCAGTGCTTTTGGCAGCGCGGCGGCGATGGTGACCAGCGCAAAACAACAAAAATTACGCGCGACCGCCCACTGGTATCTGCAACAACAACAGTGGCGCGGTGCAGCCCGGTTTGACGTGCTGGCAATTGAAGGCGAAGCGCCTTATCAGTTCAGCTGGCTAAAAAACGCATTTTAAGGATCCACACTGATGCAGGAACATATCCGGCAGCTTTTTTCCGAAAATATCCAGACGATGATAGCCACCGGCGAAGCATTGGCCGGGCCGATTGAAACGGCGGCGCTGACAATTGTGCATGCGCTGATCAACGACCGCAAAGTACTCTGTGCCGGTGAAGGTGCCGCTAATGCACTGTCCGGCCATTTTGCCCGGCTGTTGCTGGACCAGTTTGAAACCGAGCGCCCCTGCCTGCCGGCCTGTGCACTCAGCAACGACAGTTGCGGCCTGGTCCATCTGTCACAACAACAGGATTTTCTCGCCCGCCAGGTGCGGGCATTGGGTCAGGAAGGCGATATTCTGCTGGTATTGTCATTAAGCGGCGATGAAACCAGCCTGATCCGCGCCGTTGAGGCGGCACTGACCAAAGATATGACAGTGATTGCACTGACGGTCGACAATAACGGCGAGTTATCCGGTTTGCTAGGCAATACCGACGTTGAACTGCGGGTACCGGCGCATCGGCCGGCCCGGGTCTATGAATGTTATGCTTTTTTATTACATTGTGTTGTTGAACTGATTGATAACACGTTGTTTCCACAGCAAGATGTGGATCCCATCTAACAGGAGAATCTGATGTTCAAGCTGCGAAATCTGTTGAAAGTGGCTGCGCTTGCCACGCTGGCAATTGCATTACAAGGCTGTGCGGCCAAAGACCGCCGGACGCTGGGCTCACAAATCGACGACAACAGCATCGTGATCAAAGCCGGCAATGCGATTGAAGCCAACAAAACACTGGACGAAAAAGCCAATATCAATGTGTACAGCTACAACGGCGTGATCCTGTTAACCGGCCAGGCGCCGAATCAGGCGATGGTGGAAGAAGCCGGTGAACTGGTGCGGCCGGTTCAGGGTGCAAAAGACGTACAAAACCAAATCCGCGTCGGTAATCCAACCTCATTTACCACCCGCAGCCGTGACAGCTGGATCACTACCCGCGTCAAATCATTGCTGCTGGCGGATAAAGAGATCAGCGCGCTGAATATCCGCGTGATCACCGAAAACGGTGAAGTATTCCTGATGGGCATCGTTGGTGAGCAGGAAGGCGATAAAGCCGTTGAAATTGCGCGCCACGTCAATGGCGTATCACGCGTGATCAAGGCCTTTGAAACGCAATATAACTGATTGATTTTATACCCTGATATGACGAACATGCACCGTGCATCCGGCAGGCACGGTGCGTTTTATAACGCACCCTACCGCAGATCCCGCAACGCACTGCACCTTGTCAAACATCCTGCAAAGCTTTTAACGCCTTCGAATGAAATTCACGGTGTTTCATCACAAACAACACAACGATCGTTGCCGCCATAAACAGCCAGACATCGATAAACCACGCCAAAGTCGCCAGTGAAAAATAAATCGCGCGCAAGCCATAGTTAAAGGAATGCGCAGCTTGATCTATCACTTTGGCGGCCTTATTGGCATACAAACTGCGGTCCGCCGCTGGCAACTCGCGACCATCGGGTGCGGCGCCAATCAATACGCCGCCAAAACCGTACTGACGCAACGACCAGGTGAACTGAAAAAAGCTGAACACGTAAATCAGCACCAGGCAGAGAATTTTAAACTGCAGCAAGCCATCGACATGGTCCAGCCACGGCATTACCTGCATCAGCACTGCGGCAATTTTGTCACTGGACGCCAGCGCCGTCAGCAAACCCGCCAGGATCAGCATCGAGCTGGAGGCAAAAAAACTGACATTGCGTTCTAACGTGGAGATCAGCGCGACATCGGCCATCTTATTATCCCGGATCAGCATCTGCTCCATCCAGGCCGTGCGTTTGCGGCGTAACTCATACGACAAACAACTGACTTCACGGGCACGGCGTTTGGCAAACAGGGTGTACCCGACCCACACACCGACAAACCAACAAAGCGCGATTAAATCCAGATAAGGTAACTGCTGCCAGCTCACGACAACTCCTGTTGTTGCACTGCAGTGGCTGCGGGCGCAGCTTGCAGTGGTAATTCACAATAAAAACAGGCGCCACCCTGCTCTGCGGGCTGATAAAAAATTGTACCGTGCATCCGCTCCAATAACTCTTTGCAAATCGCAAGGCCGAGGCCACTGCCGCTTTGCAACCGGCTGTCAGAGCTGTCGGCCTGCGAGAATTTCTCAAATAGACGTGGAATAAAATCTACCGGCACTCCAGGCCCCTCATCGCTGACCATCAGCTGCACCACATCGCCGGTTAACAAAGCCCGTAAGTGCACAGTGCTGTGCGGTGGCGAAAAACGGATCGCATTCGCCAGTAAATTTGCCAGAATTTGCAGCAGGCGACTGCCGTCGATAAACAAGGTTAAATCCGGTGCGATCGCCGCTTCCAGCGTCAGCTTGACCTGACGCGATAGGGCTAAGGCACTGTGCCGCTGCAACGCCTGCTGCAATAACGGCAACAATAACTGCTGTTCCGGCTGCAGCGACAACTTGCCGGCCTGCAATTTTTCCATATCCAGAATATCGTTGACCAGATTAATCAGCTGGTCGGCATTACTGCGGGCGATATCCAGCATCTGCTGCTGCGCCGGTAACAAGGCCCCGACCGCACCGGCGGTGACCAGCGCCAAGGCGCCGTTGATGGCTGTGAGCGGCGTACGCAGCTCGTGACTGACTGTGGAAACAAATTCGCTTTTCAGTTTTTCCATGCGTTTGCGTTCGGTGATGTCGCGAAACAGCAAGACTTGTAACGTCTGGTCCTGCAGCTGAATTTGCGTCTGCAGCAATTCCACCTGCAAGGTTTCACCGTGCAGCCGCTGCGCGGTCAGTTCCTGGGCGCCGCGGCCATGTTGCAATTCAGGTGGTTGTGGAAACAGGATCTGAAACGGCAGGCCACGCAGCTGCCGCGCCTGATAACCAAACATCTGTTCAGCAGCGTTGTTAAAGGTATGGATTTGCCCGGCCGGATTCAGCACGACGATGGCGTCGTCGACGTTATCCAGCACTGTCCGGTAATACTTTTCATTTTGTTCGAAGGCTCTACTGGTGTCCTGCCAGCGTTGATTGGCACGTAACACACCGGCGATCAACAGCACCAGCATCAGGCTGGTACTCCACCCAATCAGCCGGAACCAGCCCGACAGACTATCCGCCTGTAACAGCGGCCAACTGGCCAGTTGCCAGTGCGCACCGGCGATACTCAGATCAAGCACCACGGCCGGTGCCCGAAAATCCAGCGTCTCACCAAACAACATGTCGCCCCAGTTTTCGCCGCCGGCGCGGCGTAATGCCACGCCAACATCCAGCTGCTGCGCTTGTTGCTTCATCAGCCGCCAAACATCGTCAACGTTGATCACAGTACTGACAATGCCCCAATAGCTGCCATCAAGCAGATACACCGGGATGCGGTAAACAAAGCCCCGGCCGCCCTGCGCCAGCTCCAGGGGCCCACTTAGTTTGGCTTTGCGACTCCGGATCGTTTGTTCAATATCCGGCCATTGTGACGCCAGATCGGGATAATACAAATTCAACGCCGCTTCATTGCCGGCCAGCGGGTAGAGGTAAGTCAGACGATTGCCGGGCGCGACGCCCATGTTGCGGATATGTTTGCCCTGACGGACCAGATTGGGTAACAAAGTATTGAAATCTTCAGCACTGGCTTTGCCGGACAAGGCCTGTACATGCGCCACCAGGCCCTGACTGAGCTGCAGTGGCGCATTTAATTCCATCTCCAGCAAAGCACGCAAACGGGCGGCACTTTCGGTCGTTTCGCGAACCAGCAGCATGTCATTACGCTGCTGCTCCTGCCTGGCCAGATACTCCACCACAGCGCCAAACAACAACATCAGCAGCACTAACATTGCGCTTTGTAGCCGACTAAACCCGTATTGCCCTGCCTGCAAAATGCACCTGCTCCCGTAGTTTTTGCACAAATCAGGCGGGCTGAACGCTGCCTGCTCACTCAGGATAATGATACACTCGCCTCTCTATTGCGACAGTTAATTTTTCACCGAAGGAGCCTGCTGTGACCGAACTGCTGCTGACCACCCCAGACGACTGGCATTTACATTTTCGTGATGGCGATATGCTGAAAGAGACCGTTCCTGCCACTGCGCGTTGTTTTCAGCGGGCTGTAGTGATGCCCAATCTGGTGCCGCCTGTCACTACCGGTGCTTTGGCCAGCGAATATCGCACGCGCATTCTGGCCGCACGGCCGGCCGGCAGCAGCTTTGAACCGGTGATGACCATTTATCTGACCGACACCACCACGGCACAGGATATTAGCGATGCCAAAGCCGCCGGCGTGCTGGCCGCCAAACTCTATCCGGCTGGCGCCACCACCAATTCGCATTCAGGCGTCTCCAGCCTGAGTAAGTTATATCCGGTGCTCGACGCTATGGTCGAACATGACATGTTGTTTCTGGTGCACGGCGAAGTGACCGACAATCATGTCGATATTTTTGACCGCGAAGCGGTGTTTATCGAGCAGCACCTGCGCCAGATCGTCGACCGGTTCCCGGATTTACGCATTGTGCTCGAACACATCACCACTGCCGATGCCGTCGAGTTTGTGAAAAACGCCGGGCCGAATGTCGCGGCGACGATCACGCCGCAACACTTATTGCTGAACCGCAACGACATGCTGGTTGGTGGCATCCGTCCACATAACTACTGTCTGCCGGTGCTGAAACGCCGCACTCATCAGGAAGCATTGCGCGCCATTGTTGCCAGCGGCAATCCGAAGTTTTTCTTAGGCACCGATTCAGCGCCACACGCCAAACACCGCAAAGAAACCGCGTGCGGCTGCGCCGGTTGTTACAGCGCCTGGAGCGCCATTGAACTGTACGCGCAAGTGTTTGAAGAGCTCGGCGTGATCGACAAACTGGAAGGTTTTGCCAGCCACTATGGCGCCGATTTCTACCGACTGCCGCGCAACAGCGGTCAAATCAAACTGGTGAAACAAGCCTGGACAGTGCCGGAAGAAATCACCCTGCCAGACGGCAGCCCAATAGTGCCGTTTTATGCAGGTCAGACGCTGCACTGGCAATTGCAGGCCTAAATCAGCTTGACCCACGCCAGTCTGGCGGTCTGTGACAGGGCCGCTATACTGGCAAAAAAACTGTCAGAAGACATCGGATGAAATATTGCTGCTACGGACTGCTGGCATTGCTGAGCTGTTCCGCTAGCGCAATGCCAGAGCCTGAATTTGAACAACTGCGCGGACCTTTGCTCAAAGGCGCTGCCGCCAATTACAGCCAGGCGGTCCTCGATACTGACAAACTGCTGCAACAACACCAACTGAAGCTGACGCTGGAACAACAGATCCGACTGAATTATCACAAAGCCATTTTTCAGGACCGCAGTAACCAGACGGAAACCGCCTTGCAAACACTGGCCTTGTGCAAAAGCCTGAGTCTGGAATCAAAAGACCGCAGTATTTTATACAGCTACCACAATATTCTGGCCGGCATCTTTGCTAATCAGGGCTTATATCAGCAGGCGTTGACCCATTATCAGCAAGCATTGCCGCTGGCGACTTTATTACCCAACCCGCATTTTTTAGCGCAGACCGAAAACAATCTGGCGCTGGTATTACTGAAGCTCGGCCAGACCGGCGAAGCCGCGGCCTATTTCCAGCGCTTTTATCAACAAGGCCTGCAAACCAGCGATGCCAGTGTGCAGGCTATCGCGCTGAACAACCTGGGTGAGTCTGCGTTACAAGCAGGCGAAGTCAGCGCGGCGGAACGCTATCACCAACAAGCGCTAGCCCTGCGGGGCGCTCATCAGCTGGACAGCACCTGGTCCTTTTTGAATCTGGCGCGGGTTGCCCTGGCACAGCAGGATGCTGCACGCGCTGTGTTGCTGGCCCGCCATAGTTTGTTACTGCGGCGCAACAAACCGGATCTGGAACAGGCCGAAGCCGGTTTATTATTGGTACAGGCGCTGATGCTGAGCGGCGACTTAGCGGCGGCAGATCAGCAACTGCAGCACAGCCTGCGCCTGGCCAGACAATTAAAGGCACATCCGTTATTACAACAAGGCTGGCAGCAACAAGCTGAACTGGCGATGCGCCAGCAGAACTATGCGCAGGCCGTGATCGCGATGCAACAGGCGCAACAAGCTCAGCAACAAGTTGCTGACCAGCGCTTTGATTTGGCCGTGGCGCAACAAAGCGCAGAGCTTGGCGTGACGACGCGGGAAATCGAAATCAACCGGCTGCAACAACAGCAACAAGCCCAGCACGAGGCCAGTTTGGCCCGCCAGCAACGCCTATGGCTGCTGGTGGGCGCCGCAGTGCTGGTACTGCTGGTCAGCCTTGGTTTCAGCGCCCAGATCCGCCGCAAAAACCGCGCGCTCGCACACAGCCTGCAGGAACTGGAACGCACCCGGCAGCAGCTGATTGAACAGCGCAAACTGGCGGCCCTCACCCATTTGGTCAGCGGCATGGCCCATCAGCTCAACACTCCACTAGGCACTATTCTGACCGCCGTGTCCTGCAGCAATGAACAACTGCAGATACTGGCGAAAAAACTCGCGGGCAAACAACTGAATTTGCAGGAATTGCAGCAGTTTATCAGCGAACAGCTACAGCTGATGAGCCTGGCTGAGCAAAGCGCGCAACGCACTTCCGCGCTGGTAGAGCGGTTTAAACTGATCTCGGCGCAACGGCAGTTACCCGGCAACGACAGTATCGAGCTGAACAGTTATCTGCAGCAATGGCTGCAAACCCATCTGAGCATGCAGTCCAGACCGGCAGAGCTGACCATCAGCGGGCCTCTGCTGCGCGGTGTTTTGGATGTGGCCTTGCTTGGTAAAGTGCTGTCAGCGCTACTGGACAACGCTCTGCAGCATGCTGAACCGCCGTCAGGCCCGCTGCAAATTGAAGTCCGGCTGGCCAGCCAGCAGACCACATCGGGCGAAGCCCTGTGGCTACTGTATTTTTCCGACAATGGCGCCGGCATTGAACCGGAGCTACGTGACAAAATTTTTGACCCGTTTTTTACCACAAAGCTGGGGCAAGGTAATCTCGGGCTTGGCCTGAATATCGCGTATAACCAGCTACAACTGATCGGCGGTAGCCTGGAATATCTGCCAGACCAACCCGGCTGTTGTTTCCTGATCCGTTTACCGGCACCGGCCTAGTCGCTGCCGCCCCAGCGCGATCTGCAGCTACAGCTGCAGCGCCGCCAGCTCATCTGCCACCCAGCGGCGCAGCTCATCGCGTAACATCAACACCGCCGGCGTCACCTGATGGCGACTGGCACAGACCAGATGCAGCTGCAGCTTCGGCGCCGGATAATCCTGCAGTAACGGCACGACATGACCGGCGCGTAAATCAGCGGCCATATCGAGCGCCGATTTCAGCGCGATGCCATGACCAGCCACCGCCCAGCGCCGCACCAGCTCGGCGTCGTTGCTGATGCGGTTGCCCTGCACATTGACCTGCAACAGGCCCTGCGGCCCGCTGAAACGCCAGCGGTCAAAGGTGCGCTCGTCAATCATATACAGCAGACAATTGTGTTGTTGCAGCTGCAGGGGTTGCTCCGGCGTGCCATAAACTTGCAGATATTGCGGCGCGGCACAGACGATGCGCGGCACTTCGGCGATAAAAAACGCCACCAGTGCCGGATCGGTCAAAGCACCATAGCGCAGCGCCACCTCGACCTGATCACGTTGTAAACCGGCCACCCGAT